>CAMMLF010000112.1 GCA_946497585.1 uncultured Clostridium sp. | reverse complement strand
CATCCGGCAGTTGCAGCTGTTTTTTCATTAGAATGAATTAGTTTATTCATAATGTTTCTTATAGCTAAAGGATGCAAAACAGTATCACTATCTATTGTAATAGTATAATCTGTTTTTACACACTTAAGAGCCTTATTTAGTGCGGCTGCTTTTCCTTGGTGAGGTGACTCTATAAGATTTATATTAGAGTCTAAATCCATTGATTTCAGTAATTCTAAAGTACCATCGTTTGATCCATCATCTATAATATTTATACAAATATTTCCACTGTATTTTTGCTTTTTAATTGATTCTAAAGTTTCTTTAATTGAATTTTTGGCATTATATACTGGTATTAAAACTGTAACATCTGCCTCTTTTTGAGGATTTGTTTTTTTCTTTTTCTTGTCAAATAATAAACTAATCAAGGTAAATATATAAACAAATCCGGGTATTAAAGCAATAAATGTTACTAAATAAATTGCAACAAAATATCCAAAGTAGCAAGCAATATCATAGATCCAATTAATACTTATAAATATTGAAAATGCAAGGTACAATAATGCAATCATTATTGATATTAAAAACATTTTATCACCTCATAATATAATACGAAAATTGTCTAAAAAAGGTGATTGATGCCTAAAAATATCGAAAACTATTTAATTATTAAACATGCCAAAATAGAACATTGTAATTAGGGAAACAGTGTCGAAAAATATCTAATTTGAATATAATAAATAGAGGTGAAAATTAATTGAAAACAAGAAATAATTTGAAATTTTCTATACTGACTTTTAATTACAAATTAAAATTAAACATAGGTATTTGTAGCACAACAAAAGTGTACGCAGTAGCAAGTATGGCTTGCAAAATTTTACCTATTATGTATGGCTTTATAGACAATTTCTCCTTAGAAACCACACTTAGTATCTGAAGCATTACAGAAAAACCACCAAATCCAAGCAAAAATGCGCTTAATAAAATATTTGTAGAAATTGCTTTTACATGAATAGTACTTATAGCATTTAGACCATTTGTTAGTTCTATTATTCCAGATAAAGTACCTGAAATAAAACTACTATTTCCAAACAAAGGTGATAGGAATCTTGCAATCATATTTAATAGCCCAGAATTTTTTAATATAGAAATTATTACTGAAAATATTACAACAAATCCACCAATCATCATTATAGTTTTTATACTAGAAATTATACTGTTAGATAAAACCTCTCCTAAATTTGAAAAACTTACACTCTGACGACTTAATTTTACGTAATCTTTATTCATAGATTTATATTTACTTCCAATTTTTTTGCCAAAAATAATTCCAACAGAAAGAGAAGCCAATATATGCGTAAATAGTAAGATTAGACCAATTGTAGTACTTCCAAACATAGAAATACCTACAGTTCCTATAATAAAAAGTGGACCTGAGTTGTTAGTATATGCTAGCATTAATTCAGCCTCTCTTTTGGTGCATAGACCTTCTTTATATATTTGGCATACAGTTTTGGCACCAACAGGATAGCCACTAAGCATTCCCAAAATTAAAGGGTAAGCCGCACATCCAGGCATATTAAAAATAGGACGCATAAATTTATCCAGCTTCATACTTATAAAATTAACGACATTTGTATAGCTCAAAAGCTCAGTTGCAACTAAAAAAGGAAAAAGTGAAGGCACAACAGAGTTAGCCCACAAACTCAAGCCTGATTTAGTCGCAGACAAATTGCTAGCAGAAAATACTACTAAACAAAATAAAAATAATATAAAAATAATTGGCAAAATATTTCTTTTTAAAGAAATGCAATAAAATTTAAAACTTTTCATAATTTTAATATATGCTTGTATTATTAAAATATGATTTTTAATTGGAGACGGTTCTTAATTGAAAAAATAGTGTACATAATCTGCTTGTAATTTGCAAGAGAATATGCTAAAATATTAATATTAGGGAGACCAAAATATGAACTATATTTTAAGAGATTTGGCTTCAACACAAAAATACAAGTCATTTAAAGAAAAATTAAAAAATAAAACATACCCGGTAGAAATATCGGGTCTTGTTCCTGTGGCTAAAACAGAGCTAATAGGAGCATTATTTAAAGAAGAAAGAATGCCAATTTGCATTATTACATACAATGAAATGCAAGCAAAAGAACTTGAAAAGAACTTAAGTTATTTTGTAAACAAGGTTGAGTATTTTCCTAAAAGAGAAATTTCAATATATGATTATGATGCTGAAAGCAATGATATAGAATATGAAAGAATACAAGTTTTGAACAACATTTATAAAGGAAAAACAAAAATAGTTATAACAACTATTGAAGCAATTATGCAAAAAATGATTGCAAAAGAAACTTTGTATAATACTGTTTTAAGACTTAACTTAACAGACACAATAAGTCATGAAGAACTAAAAAAAAGCCTTGTTCAAATGGGTTATAAAAGGGTTGACTTGATTGAAAATAGGGGCGAGTTTAGCATTAGAGGCGACATTGTAGACATTGGCTTAACTGATACAGAAGGTGTAAGAATTGAGTTTTGGGGAGATGACATTGACTCAATTAGAAAATTTAAAATCTCTTCACAAAGATCCACAGATATGTTAAAAACTGTGGAAATTTGTCCTGCTACAGAGATGATTTTGGAAGATAGTATACAAAATGTTTGCACAAGAATAGAAAAATTAGATAATTATTCTTTTGAAGATATAGAGATTATACAAAATGGAGATTATACTACAAGAATTGACAAATATTTTAATGAATTTTATACAAAACAGGTAAGCTTTTTAGATTACATACCTAATTTTACAATATTTTTGGATGAGCCTGAAAAAATAAAGCAAAGAGTGGAAGCAATCCAAAAAGAAAATGAAAACTTAATAAAGGCTCTAATCGAAAAAGAAAAGCCAGTGCCAGAAGCGTTAAGTAATTTGAACAATTATACTTTTGATATTAAAGAAAGTGCAAATTTATTTGAACAAGATACTTTGAAAAATGATTTTAATACTAAAGAAATAAACTTAGTAAAAGGCGATGTTAAAGACTTAGAGGAGCGCATAAATGAGTATGTGCAAAACAATAAAAAGGTTGTTATTTTAGCAGGAGATAAGGATAATACTACAAAAGTTTTAAGAGCGCTTAATAATGCTGGTGAAATAGAAACCAATGATAATTTAAATGAAAACAAAATTAAACCGGCAATTTCGAAAGCAAAAGCAAGTAGCGATAAAACAAATTCGACAAGCATAAGAAGATTTAAAGGCAATCAAGTTGTTTATGCAGATTCTTTAGACAACATTAATTTAAAACAAGGCGAAGTTGTAATTTCTGAAGGAGCTTTAACTACTGGATTTGAAGATAAAGACACTAATTTAGTTGTATTAAGCAGTGATGAATTTTTTTATAAAAATGTTAAACGTAAAAAAGTTTCAGACACATTTAAAAACAGTGAAAAAATAGTATTTGCAGACCTTAAAGTTGGAGATTATATTGTACATAAAAATCACGGTATTGGTATATTTACAGGTGTAAATACTATAAAAGTTGATGGTGTTACTAAAGATTTTATTCAATTAAAGTACAGAGATGGAGACATTTTATATGTTCCAACAGAAGATTTGGACAATGTACGTAAATATATTGGTGCCGAAGGTAATTTGCAATTAAACAAGTTAGGAACTAAAGATTGGGAAAAGACAAAAGCTAGAGTTAAAGGCAATTTAAGAGCTGTTGCAAAAGAATTAATTGAACTATATGCCAAAAGGGAGAATGCAAAAGGCTTTGCTTTTTCAAAAGATACAGTATTTCAAAAACAATTTGAGGATAGTTTTGAGTACACAGAAACTAATGACCAGCTAAGGTGTATAGAAGAAGTTAAAAAGGATATGGAAAATCCAAGACCTATGGATAGACTTTTATGTGGAGATGTTGGTTATGGAAAAACAGAGGTAGCAATAAGGGCAGCATTTAAGGCTGTTATGGATAGCAAGCAAGTTGCGTATTTAGCGCCAACAACAATTTTAGCAAGCCAGCAATATCAAGAATTTAAAGAAAGAATGGCAGAATATCCAATAAGAATTGAACTATTAAATAGATTTAAAACTCAAAAACAGCAAAAAGACATAGTAGAAAGATTAAAACAGGGCAAAGTAGACATAGTAATTGGAACTCATAGAATACTTAGCAAAGATGTAGAGTTTAAAGATTTAGGACTTTTAATAATAGATGAGGAGCACAGATTTGGAGTAAAAGATAAAGAAAAAATAAAGCAATATAAATCTACAATAGACGTTCTTACAATGACTGCAACTCCTATACCTAGAACGCTTCAAATGTCAGTTGTGGGAATAAGAGATATGTCAGTTATTTATGAGCCACCACAAAATAGAAAGCCTATTCAAACATATGTACTTGAATATGACAAAGAAGTTATAAAAGAAGCTATTACAAAAGAGCTAGAAAGAAATGGCCAAGTATTTTACATATATAATATTGTTGAGTCAATAGCCAGAAAAGCTCAAGAAATAGAAAGCTTGGTGCCTGAAGCAAAAGTTGCGTATGCTCATGGAAAAATGAGTGGTGGTGAAATAGAAGATATAATGCAAGACTTCATAGATGGAAAAACTAATGTGTTAGTTTGCACAACAATACTAGAGTCAGGAATAGACATACCAAATGCAAATACAATTATTGTTGAAAATGCAGACAGATTCGGCTTAGCACAACTTTATCAAATAAGAGGTAGAGTTGGAAGAAGCGATAAACAAGCCTATGCATATATAACTTACAAGAGAGACAAAATGCTTTCAGAAGATGCAACTCAAAGATTAAAAGCCATAAAAGAATTTACTGAATTTGGTTCAGGATTTAAAATAGCAACAAGAGATTTACAAATAAGAGGTGCAGGAAGTATATTTGGCGAAATGCAACATGGGCATATTGAACAAATTGGTTACGATATGTATAACAAACTTTTAAACGAAGTTGTAAAAGAAATGAAAGGCGAAAAAGTAGAAGAAGAGGAAGAAATAACAATAGACTTAAATATTTCTTCATACATACCAGAAGAATACATAGAAGACTCAGCTCAAAAAATTGAGATTTACCAAGACATTGCAGGTGCAAAAACAGAAGAGGATGTACAGAATATTATTGATGAAATTATTGATAGATATGGTGAAATGCCAGAAGAGGTATATAATTTACTAGAGATTGCAAGAATAAAAAATTCATGTAGAAAAGCAAATGTAACTAAGTTACAACAAAAACAAAATGATGTAGTTATATACTTTAAAACTTTAAGTGATGAAGCTTTAAGAGATATTATACTAAAATATAAAACTAAAGTTAGATTTTCACCAGGAGAAAAGCCATATGTTACATTAAGGATTGAAAAAGATGT
>CAMMLF010000111.1 GCA_946497585.1 uncultured Clostridium sp. | reverse complement strand
TATTGATGGTAAGCCACAACCACCTAGAGTTAAAGGAAAGCAAGGTGTCAGAAAAGAAGAAAAAAGCATACCTACTAATATATCTGAAAAAGTGGCTGAATATAATGCTGAAGAACAAACTGAATTAAGTGAAGTAGAGAAATTAAAGCAAAAAATAGCTGAATTAGAGGCAAAAGTGAATAGTAAACCTAAAGAAGTTAAAGGTCTATTTGACGATGCAGACTTGAAAAAATCAGAGAAGAAGATAACTGATAATTTAGATAAGATGACAGGAAAAAGTCCTCAAGACTTGGAACAAACAGAATTATTTTAAGAGGTAATAGTATGAGATTAGTTGAAAAAAGACAGATTCCAAATTTTGAAGTGTACGTTGACGGAAAAAAAGATGAAGAACTAACAGTTAAAGCTAAAAAAGCTCTTGAATTTATCAAACGCTATGATGAAGTAGCTGGAAATCAACTATCGATCTTAGATTGGGATAGCGAACTACTGAACTGTTATTTTGATAATTTTGAAAAGTCAATGAAAGATAAGTTTTTCGATAAAAAGTAGAATTTTGGCTGCTGTCAGACGCATTTTAAGCCTAATTTCAAGTCAAAACTGAGTAATACTCCATTTAAATCAGGTTAAAACACCTCAGAAACCTTGATTTAATAACTTTTTCTAGCTGCGTTATGTTTAGATTAAGACCTAGGAAAACGAATAAGTCTTTGTTGATTTTAACTTATAATTAATTAAAATAAAAAGGCCATAAACATAATATAGTAACGTTTGTAGCCTTTTTTCTGTTTTTCTATCTTTTTTTTGATTTAAAAATTCTCTTTATATTAAAACCAGTATTATAATTTAACGCATTTTTTTGATATACCTTGATAGTCAAGAAAAATAAACATATACTTGCAATTATATTTATTGCTATCGTACTATATCCTCTTAATAAAGAAATCTGATCTGAACCAACTCTTATTGGCATAATTCCTTGATTAATAAAGGGAACATAGGAAAGTATTTTTAATAAAAATAAATCCGAATTTTCTTGTGCTAAAAAACTCAATATATACGGTACGAATAATAGTATAGATATTCCTGTTGTAACTTGTGTAATATCTTCATTTCTAGAAACCAGTGAAGATAACAATCCCGTTAGCAATATGTATAAAATCATTGAAGTTAATGTCAATATAATAATGAAAAATATATATTCTTTACTAATACTAGATATACTATTAATTTTAATTAGACTAAAATATTTTTTTGGTATTTTATCTTTTAAAATAATTATTAATATTGAGTATATAACTATTTGAAATATCATTAGGTATATAATCCCTAACATTTTTCCTATAAAATGTTTTTTAGCAGGAACCACAGCTAAAATGCCTTCTAATAGGTGTTGACCCTTCTCTTTTCCAATTTCTGAACCAATTATTGATATGTAACTATTTAAAATAAAGAAGGAAAGTATTATCATAATCTCACTAAAATTTTTAACTGATTCTGTAGATTTATCACTATGCTTCTTATCTATACTTTTCTGTTTTATTGTTATAACTTTCATCAAATCTTTTAGTTCAGACATAGATAATCCTAATTGAGTTGCTTTATACATAGCATGTATATTTTGCAAATTAGATGATAATTCTGTAGTTGATTGCATCTTATTATCTAAATAAATATATTCAATTTTATCAAAGTCTTTGTTGATTCTTAAAATACCATCAATATTATAATCTGATAGTAAAAACTTCGTACTAGCTTTACTACTATCTGTTTTTATTTTACTAATCTTATATGTTTTAGCTGGATATGAATATATTAAATTGCGAATTTCCTTAGGTGCAGATACTGCTATAATCGGATTACTATTATTACTTTGTTGCTTTTCTACGTAGTTATTAACAAATAAAATAACTATCCCTAGGATTAATGGTGCAAATATCATCCAATAATATGATGGGGTGCGTACTCGTTTCTTAAATAAAGTTATTGCTACAACATTAATCTTTCTCATTTTTTTCTCCTTTCAATACAATTTTAAATATATCATCTAAAGTAGGAATAATAATCCTATAACCTGAAAGTTCTATATCTTTTTTGTAAATGTTTATTGCATTTAAAACTTGAAGATTTGAACTAAATTCAATTATATATCCTGGATAATCTAAAGAATATTTAGTAATCCCTGGCGTTCTATTTATTTTATCTATAGAAATTCCCTCTACATACAATTTTCTACTTTCATACATTGATCTGATATCATTAATATTTCCATATAAAGCGGCTCTTCCATTAACTAACATCAGTATTTTGTCTGATATTCTAGCTACATTTTGCATATTATGTGAAGAAAAAATAATAGCAACTCCCTCCTCACGTAATTCAGTTATTACACTTAGTAAAATATCAATATTTATCGGATCTAATCCTGAGAATGGTTCGTCTAGGATTAAAAACTCTGGTTTATGAATTAGAGTGCATATCAACTGTATTTTTTGTTGATTTCCCTTAGATAAATCTTTAATTTTAGTCTTTTTATGGCCTTTTACTTCTAGTTTTTCTAACCAGTAAGCTAATCTTTCTTTTGAATCTTTTTTTGTTACACCATGTAGACTTGCAAAATATTCAATTTGTTGCTGAATAGTCATATCTAAATAAAGACCACGTTCTTCCGGTAAAAAACCAATTCTATCTAATATTTCTTCCGATACATATCTATTGTTAATAGTTACTTTCCCATTATCAGGCTGTAAATAGCCTAATATCATTTTAAATGTTGTAGATTTTCCCGCACCATTTTGACCGACTATTCCCAAGACTTCACCTTTTTCTACAGAAAAACTTAAATTCCTAACAGCTTTTAGCGACCCAAAATTTTTAGATATATCATTTACTTTTAACATACAATCCCTCCAAATGAATTGTGCAAGATATATATTTATGATAAAATATAACTACATAAGATACAAGGAGGGATTACTATGCCAGTAGTTATTGCATTAGGTACAGCAGCTGCATACTTATGGCTAACAGCAGGTAAAGCTAGTTAGTTTTAAAAGTTAGTAATAAGCTGTTATCAATTGAATTACCTTATAATTGTTTCTTTAACAATTGTAAGGTATCTTTTATTCTGATGTTTTAACTAACTAGGTCAAGAATTTCCTATTTTCCTTGTTTTTTTAAACTGTCATTAATTAACCCCAACTCAGACTGTAAATCACTAGAATCCTTGAAACCTATTTTCTTTTCTTTTTTCATTTGTTCTAACTCTGTTAATAATTGATTGTATCGTTCCCTAGTAAAATTAGCCTTTAATCTCTGTACTTCTTCTGGTGGTAGGATTGGCATATGATTTTCTGGATAAGCACTATCTGATAGCTCATCAATTTCTTTTCTTAATTGGCCTATTTTAGCGTCATTATCAGACTGTTCTTTTACACTAGCCTCAATTTCAGCTTGTGCTTGGCTTTCACTAGCTTTTTGAGCTGCAGCTTGACTACTAGCTTGAGCTTGCTTTCGCTCACTAGATGATATACTTGCCTTTAAGTTTCTATTTTCTTTTTTTATTTTTGAGATTGACGCTAATTCAGCTTTTTTAGGTGTTGCTATTGCGTTAGCTTTATGTAATATAAAAGTAGAGAAAAGCAGCGTTATACACCCTATAATTACAACTATGGCTGAGAGTATATTGAAATTTCTCTTATTCTGCTTTTTCTTTTTATCCAGCTCTTCTTTTTCGTCTTTAATGAGTTCTCTAGCTCTTTTTTTTACTTCTCTGTTCATCTCCTGTTCTCTAGCATTTAGGGCTTGTTTCTGTTGATCTTGTTGTTTTCCAATAGCTAGCTGTCTTTGCTCTGTTTTTCTACATTCCTCTTCCCTTTGGCTTATCGAAACCTTGATAGTATTGAGTTTCTCTGCCTGATCTATGATTTTTTGAGCTTCTTTCTGCATTTTCATGCCCTTTTGATAAGTCTCTTCGTTTGATAGACTTATCACTTGTTCGCTTAATCTCCTGTTCTCTGAGTTTAAAGTCTCGTTCTCTACGCTCAATTCCTCGTTTTCTGATTCTAATTGTTGTATCTTCTGAGCTTGTCTTTCGTTTTCTTCCATCATTTCGTTTATTTTGTCTATTAAATTGTTCATTTAGTTGTTCCTCCCATTCATCTAATTTTTTCTTAAAGAGCTGGTATTGCTGTTCCTTATTTCTAATTATTCTTAATATTGCTTTTATCGCTCTTTCTCTTAGTTGTTTTAACTGTTTTCTCCGAATTTTCATTCTTTCTATTTTATCTAAAAGTATAATAATATTATTTTTAGCTGAATTTATTTTTTTAATCATTTTATTCGTCTCTATCCTATCAGAACTACCACCTCTTTTTTCAATTTCTCTTGCAACATAACCCTCATGGATTGTAGGCATTTTTGTTATTCCCTGTCTTTTATAGCTCCTATTATCAATTTTTTTGCTAGGTTCTAAATAATGATTAACTTGTTTAGCCCACTCATTTCGCCACAGTTCTACATTGTCTCTATTATTCCAGTCATTATAAGTTACTGTCGTTCTTTTCCACATTTTGCGACCTCTAGCTCCTATTTTTTGCTTACCTGTTTTCGGATCTATTTGAGGTATTTTCTCTCTATTTTCATCTAATATGTACGTACTTTTTTGTTTTGGAGCCCATGAACCATCTTTTTTAAGACTTCTGGTTGTAAGCATTATGTGAGCGTGGGGGTTGCCATCACCTTTATCATGAATAGACCAATCTGCAATCATTCCTTTATCAACAAATTGTTCTTGAATATAATTATGCGCTAATTCTATTTGTTTCTTACGGTCTAATTCTTGAGGTAAAGCGACTTCTACCTCTCTAGCAAGTTGTGCATCAGCTCTTTTTTCAATCTCTTGAACTTTATTCCATAGTGTTTGGCGATCCTTATATTCACTTGGTGCGTTTTCTGGTAATTGAATTTCGCTATAAACCACCCCTTTTTTCTTACTAAAATCATGAGTTTTACCATTTTCTTCATTTTTAAGCTTTTCGCCAGCACGATATGCAGCAGCAGCGATTGCTGACCGACCACTGCTCCTTGAAATTATTTTTACAGATAAATGAAAAATTGCCATTTTTGTGACACTCCTTTTTTGTTAAGCTTTTTTTGAAAAAAGCGTATGAAGTTAATTGACTAAATGTCGATTAACTGAACGCGAGAAATTTTTGAATGTAATCTCAAAAATTTTGAGAGTGAACTTCAAAGAGTCTCGAACTTGTTCGAACGTTTTGAGTGAACGGTATGTGAGAAAAATATCACAGATTGAGTGATATTTTTTGAGAGTATCAATTATCCAAATTGATACGGTTGAATAAAATCAAATGTAATCTTGATTTTACGATTTGGACTAATTATCCAATTAGT
>CAMMLF010000110.1 GCA_946497585.1 uncultured Clostridium sp. | reverse complement strand
TGTCAAAAAGGAGCGTCCCTATTGACACAAAAAATTATAAAAATGCATTAAGCTTATCAATATTTTCCCTTTGAAACTTATTAAAATCTTTAAGCAAATCAGTAGTACTTTTTTGAACATCTAATCCACAATTAAGAATTTTTTGACATTCAATAACTCCCATTAAAGTTCCTTGTATCATAATTTCTGCAATATGTGAATTACTCCTGTCTCTTAAAGTATTAAACTGAACTCCTGCAAAGCTCATCATTTTATCCTTAAAAGGTGTAGAGTCAGGTATTTCACCATATTTTTCAAAATGCTGATTGATTTGGCTTTGAGTGTTTCCATATTGTGAATACATAGCAACTAATACTCTTCTCATTTCTTTATCTGAAACTTTAGGCGCTAAGTAAGAAATAGAATCCATACCCATTTTAGCTATTTTACTAACTTCATTTAATACCGCAAGATCAAGCTGGAAAGTGTTAGAGTTAGAAGTTGCGTTATTAGAGCCATTAGCTGATTCAGTATTGGTATGTTCATCAGCAGATTGAGGTTTTGTATTAACATTAGAAGGGTTAGCTTTATTGCCCTGTTCCTGAAGTGCTTGTGCATCCATATTGCTATCTTTATTTTCGTTTTTGAGATTTTTATCTTTATCCATACTATTAATAATGGCAAACAAATTTTGCCACATACTCCTTTCTTTAATAATTTTTAATAGTTTAACCAAATGTGAGAAAAATATTAAAAAAAATAAAAAATATATTGACATATTATGGAAGATAATATATACTTAAATACACATTTCAAAATAGTTTAATCATTAATTTCTATATAAAATCAAATCAAATAATTTATATTAAACTTAAATTGTGGAACAATAATATTGACTTTGCATAAAATATAGTATATACTATGTATATACGAAAGGAGAGTTACATATGACCACAACTATTCAAAAATGGGGAAATAGCCAAGGAGTTAGAATTCCTAAAATATTATTAGATAGTATAAATTGGAGTGAAAATGAAGAAGTTTCAATAAATATTGAGGAGGATAAATTGGTAATAAAAAAGGCTAAAACTCAAAACAGAAAAAATATAAAAGAATTATTTAAAGATTATAAAGGAGAATATAAACCTGAAGAAATAGACTGGGGAGAACCAAAAGGAGAAGAAATATGGTAAAGCAAGGAACTATAATAAAAATAAATTTTAATCCACAATCTGGACATGAACAAGCTGGGTTTAGACCAGCCGTTGTTATTAACAATGAAGTATTTAATGAAAAAACTAAATTATCTATAGTTTGTCCTATAACAAATACAAATAATCATTTTCCACTACATATTCCTTTAGACGGTAGAACAAAAACGACAGGAGTTATTTTGTGTGAACATATTAAGGCTTTAGACTTAAATAGTAGAAAATATCAAAAAATAGAAGATTTACCAAAAGATATATTGAACAAGGTCATTGATATAGTCTATGCAGAAATAGAGCAAATATAATATATACAAATAATATAGAAATTGGAAAGGAAACACAAATGTCAGAAAGAAAATGGACAACGGAACAAATGCAAGCCATAAAACTAAAAGGTGCAAACATATTAGTTTCAGCAGCAGCAGGAAGTGGAAAAACATCAGTTTTAGTTGAAAGAATAGTAAATAAAATAATAAATGATGGAGTAGATATAGACAAAATACTAGTTGTTACATTTACAAATGCAGCAGCAAGTGAAATGCGCCAAAGATTAATGGACGCAATTTATAAAAAGATTGATGAAAATCCAAATGATGATAATTTACAAAGACAATTAATGCTAATAAATAAAGCAAATATAAGCACAATCCATTCATTCTGTCTAAATGTTATAAGAAATAATTTCTTTGAAATAGGAATTAGCAACAACTTTAGAGTTGCAGATAGTACTGAAATAGAAATAATGAAACAAGAAGTTATTGAAGATATTTTCGACAATGAGTATGAAAGTCAAAATGAAGATTTCACTAAACTTTTGGAAAAATATGCAACATATAATGATGATGCAAAATTGAAAGAATTAATATTAAGAATATATGAATTTATACAAAGTGACCCATTTCCAAATAAATGGCTACAAAATGCAGTAGAAAGCTATAATATTAGATATGAAGAAAAGTCAAATATTGAGAATATAAAATTGGAAGAAGTTTTGCACGAAGATGAGGAAAATTTACGAAAATCAAGTGAAACAAAAATACTTGCAGATTTTTCAAAAACGGATTGGGGCAAAGTAATAGTAGATAAAGTGAAAGAAACATTGGAAGACTGCAAAATAAATTTAGAATCTGCTATTCAAGAGGTTGATACATATCCAAATTTGATAGATTTTATATCAGTCTTAAAAACTGACTTACATGATATAGAACAAATACAAATATCAAATTTTTTATGTGATAATGCTGAAAAAACAGAACAAATCTCATTGTTGGAAGAAAACAGTAATGGGCAAAATGAAAACAATCTATGGGATAAATTATACCAAGACTTAAATTCAAAAGCATGGCAAACTTGGCCTAGAAAAAGCAAAATGTCAGAAGAAGAAAAAGAAGCAAAAGAAAGAGCCAAAGCAATTAGAGATTTAGCCAAAGCAAATTTTACAGAAATACAAAAGCTAGTAAGAGCAAATTCGAAAGAAACAGTGAGTGACATAAATGCAATGTACACAACACTAAAAGCTATACAAAATCTAGTTTTAATATTTGAAAAAGAATTTGCAAAAAGAAAAAGAGAAAAAAATATAGTAGACTTTAACGACATTGAACATTTAGCTTTAAAAATATTAGTAGATGATGATGGAAATCCTACTGAAATAGCTAAAAAATATGATTTTAATGAAATAGAAATAGACGAGTATCAAGATAGTAACTCAGTTCAAGAATATATTTTAAATAGTGTCTCAAATGGACATAATATATTTATGGTTGGAGATGTTAAGCAAAGTATATATAAGTTTAGACAAGCAAATCCAAAATTATTTATGGACAAATACAATAAATATAAATTGCCAGAGATTAATCAAAAACAAGAAGATACTATGCAGAATGAAAATAAACTTCACCAAGATAATTCTAACGGCAATGAAAAAAATGACTCAAAAGAAAGCAGAGATGTAAACCAAAACACCAAAATACTTCTTTACAAAAATTTTAGAAGTAGAAAAAATATTTTAGACATCACGAATTTAGTATTTAATAACATAATGAGCAAAAAACTCGGCGAAATAGAATACACAGAGGAAGAAGCTCTTAACTTAGGAGCAAGTTTTGACGAGCCAAGTATAGACTGCGAAACAGAGCTAAATATTATAGAAACAAATGATGAAATTTGCAAAATGAAAAATAATGGGACTGCTTTAGATTCTGAAAGTAACGTAAATAATGAAAATAGCATAGAAAATAATGAAAACGAAGACTATGAAGTAATAGAGAATGCCGCACTAGAAGCAAGGCTAGTAGCAAAGAAAATAAAAGAATTAAATAAAGCAGGTCAGCCTTACAAAAATATGACAATACTTCTAAGAAGCCCAAAATCAGTTGCAAGCATTTATGAAAAAGAATTAATGGATGAGGGAATACCAGTATTTTCAGACATAACAACAGAATATTTAAACACAATAGAAATAGATACAGTAATGTCTATTTTAAAAATAATAGACAATCCACTTCAAGACATTCCTTTTGTAACAGTTTTAAGGTCAGAAATTGGTGGATTTACAGATAACGAATTAATAGAAATAAGATTAGTGGATAGAAATATTTCATATTATAGAGCTTTTGAAAAAGCAAAAGATAGTAATGATATTAGACCAGAGTTAAAAGAAAAAATAAACCAATTTATAAATCTTTTAAAAGAGCTTAAAGAAGAGGAAAAAACAAAACCACTAGATGAACTTATCTGGAATATATATAACAAAACAGGATATTATCATTATGTAGGACTTATGCCAGATGGAACTTTAAGACAAGCTAATTTAAAAAAGTTATTTGAAAAAGCAAGAGAATATGAAAAAATAAGCTTAAAAGGCTTGTTCAACTTCATATTATTTATGGAAAAAGTGGGTACAAGTTCAGGAAGCATAGACTCAGCGAGAATAATAGGAGAAAATGATGATGTAGTAAGAATCATGAGTATTCACAAAAGTAAGGGACTAGAGTTTCCAATAGTATTTCTATGTAACGCAAATAAAAAATTCAATCTAAAAGATATGAATGAAAAAATAGTATTAGACAATAACTTAGGAATAGGTGCAAATTACATAGTAGATGGAATAGAATTTCCTACAATAGCAAAAGATGCAATAAAAATAAAAGCCAACAAAGAAGCTATTTCAGAAGAAATGAGAGTTTTATATGTGGCATTAACAAGAGCAAAGGAGAAATTAATAATTGTTGGAACAAGTGACAATGTAGAAAAAAAGCTTCAGGAAAAAGTAGACGAAATAAATAAATACTACAAATTCACAAAACCAGAAAAATTAAATCCAAAATTAGTAGAAAAATATAAAACCTATTTGGACTGGATAGAACTTGTATACAAATATAATGACAATCCATTTATGAAATTGAGCATAATAAATAAATCAGAATTGACTGGAGAAGAATTCCAAAGCAAAGAGCAAGAAGAAACTAGAAAACATAAAGCTGAAATTATAAAAGAAATAAATGAGCACAAGATAAATAAAGAAGAATATGAAAAAATTAATCAAATGCTAAACTACACATATAAATATGAAAATGATGTTGAACTTCCTACAAAAACATCAGTAACAGCATTAAAAGAGTTAAAAACGTTAATTAATTCACTTAAAGGAACTGAAAAAATCAATAATGAAATTAATAAATTAAATGAAGAAGTCGATTTATCAGGTTTTGAAGGAGCAGATTTAGAATTGAACAATGAAGAAAGAATCTTTGCTGGAGAAACAAATAATACTGCAAAACGAAAAGTTCCAACATTTGCACAAGATAAAAAATTGAGTGGTGCAAGAAGAGGAACAATAGTGCATTTAATATTAAGTAAAATAACTAATGAAAAAAGCCTTGAAGAAGTGAATAATTTAATCGAAAAATTGCTAGCTAAAAATGCAATTACAGAAGAAGAAAAAAGCTTAATAGATATGAATATAATTAAAAATTATTTAAACTCAGAATTATATAGTGAAATATTGCAGGCAAAAGAAATACATAGAGAAATACCATTCTACTTAAATATAAATTCTGGTGAGATTTATGAAAAAACAAATGAGCCAATATTGGTGCAAGGTGTTATAGATATATATTATATATCAAAAAATGATGAACTTGTTTTAGTAGACTATAAAACAGACTACATAAGGGAAAAAGAAACTGGCAAAAAAGAGCTAACTCAAAAATATAAATCACAATTAGATTTATACAAAAGAGCATTAGAAAAGGCTTTAAAGAGAAAAGTAAATAAAGCATTTATATATTCAACAAGTTT
>CAMMLF010000109.1 GCA_946497585.1 uncultured Clostridium sp. | reverse complement strand
GATATGACAAATGCAAAGTAAGTATAAAAACAAAAAAACACAAGTAGATATGTACATATTTGATAGTGCTAAAGAAGCACAAAGATACAGAGAGTTAAAACTACTAGAAAGAGCAAAAGAGATAAGCAACTTAGAGTTGCAACCGAGATTTTTATTACAAGAAAGTTTTAGAAAAAATGGTAAGACATACAGAAAGATAGAGTACGTCGCGGACTTTCGATATAACGAAAATGGCAAGACAATAGTAGAGGACGTAAAAGGCTTGCAGACAGATGTATTTAAAATAAAGCATAAGTTATTTGAAAAGAAGTATCCAGACTTGGAGTTAAGAATTATAGAGTAGAAAGCGAGGGAGAATAGGATGATAAAAGTAACAGATAGATTTTATATAGATGCAAATACAAATTGTTATGTACTAAAAGAAAAAACGATAGTGCAGGATGAGAATAGTAAAAATTATGGACAAGAGGTCTTAAAAGACTTAGGCTATTATACAAGTTTAGAAAGTTGTTTACAAGGAATTTTAAAAACAACTACAAGAGAGTTTATAGCTAGAGAAGAAGAGAATAGTATAAACGATTTAATAAAAGAAATTAAACGAGCTGAAGAATATTTAAAAAGTTTAAATTTAAAAGTTTAGGAGTGATATAGATGAATAAAAACAAATTAATACTAAACATACTTATTGTAGTTGCAAACATTATCTTAATAGCATTATGTTTTGTAATAGCTATAATAAAAGACTGGTGGCTATGTATACTAATTCCTCTTGTGTTTCATTTTAGACTAGTGAGGAGTGGTGAAGATGAGTGAAGCGGATAAGATGTTTGACGATTTAGGATATAACAAGTATGAATTTGATACTTATATAGATTATTTAAGTAGAAAGAGTAGCAAAGGAATGACTTTTAGAAAAGATATGCAAGTAATTGATAGTCATTGTGGAATAGGTAGTGAATATATAACAATGCAAGAACTAAAAGCAATAAATATTAAATGTAAGGAGTTGCGGATGGAATTAAAAAAAGAATGGAAAGAAATTAGAGGATATGAAAATAAGTATATAATTTCTAATTATGGAGAAATAATATCTTTACCTAGATATAAGAAAAATAATAGCAAATTACAATATGTAGAACCAAAGGAAATATTAAGATACACAAACTCTACAAATGGTTATGTATATGTACAATTATGCAAAGATGGAGATTGTAAAAATATAAGATTACATAGGCTAGTGGCAGAAACTTTTATTCCTAACCCTAGAAATTTACCACAAGTAAATCATAAAGATGGTAATAAAGAAAACAATTGTGTTAATAATTTAGAGTGGTGTACCAATCAAGAAAATGTAAAACACGCATATAAAATGGGATTAGCAAAGAGTAAAAATAAAATAAAAGTAAATCAATATGATTTAAATGGAAAATTTATTAAGCAATATAATAGCCTAACTGAAGCTTCAAAGCAGAGTAGAGTAAGTATTTCTAAAATAAGCACTTGTATAAACGGAAAATATAAATATAAAAATAAAAGCAAAAATAAATATATTTGGAAGATAGGAGAAGAAAAGATATGAGTAATAAAACAAGCGACAAAAATGTCGCAACAGAAGAAGATTTAGAAGTATTAAATGAAGTATTATTACATAACAGAGAAACAGAACAAGTTAGAATAGCAATAGAACACATCTTAGCAGAGCTAGAGCAAAAAGACAAGCGAATAAAAGAGCTAGAAAAGGCATTATTAAAAGTTAAAGATAAGAATACAACTTTATTTATAACTTGTAGAAACAGCATACCAAAGCAAGCTGTAATAGATACGATAAATGAAAATGGATTTGAAGTATATACAAGGGAGTACGGAAACATTGAAGTAGTAAGTATAGACGTTTTACAAGAACTTTTAGAAGGAGAAAAATAGAAATGTGTAAATTTTGTGACGCAAATAGTAAAGGCGAGATATTAAGCAGTAAGCCTATTAGAACATTTGAATGGCAAAAAACAGCAGGCTATAGACCTCCAAAAGACAAAATTGATTTTTTAGAAATGTTCATATTAAAAAATGAAGATGATAAAAAAGCAGGACTGATGGTAGATAGTGGCTATGGATATAGATGGGTAGACATAGATTATTGTCCATTTTGTCGGAAGGAGGCTGGGAGAGTGAAACAAATATTAGATTATAGTTTAGAACTAGAAAATGTTAAGGAAAATGAATTACCTGAAAAAGATAATGAAAAAATAATTCAATTTAATAATACTTTATCAGAAAAATATGGACTATTTGAAGTTGATGTTTTAGAAAATGATAATCTGTATTTTAGAGGAAGAATAACTTCAAATACTAAATCTGAAAATAATGCAAAATTAAAGTTACTAATAGCAGAAATAAATGAATTTTACAAGAAATATAATTTGAAAAAAGTAATTAAATCTATGATAGCTTATGGTCATACTATATGAAAAATTAAGGTAAGGAGGAATCTTATGACAAATGAAGAGTTTGAAGAAATATTTGGTAATGTACCTTTTGAAACAATAGAAAAGATACAGAAATACATACAAGAAAATTATATTAGTAGAGATGAAATAGAAAAAGCATTAGAAGTATGTGAAAAGGTATATGAAGAAGAAATGAAACCATATCAAAGAGAATATGGCTTAGATGTTACATATTTAAGTAAAAAAGAAAAAGCAGAATTAGTTAATAAAAGAAATTGTTTAATAACACAAATGGAAACTTATAAACGATTATTAGGAGGGAACAAGCAATGACAAATGAAGAAATAAGTACTTTTAATACAAATGACTTCTATGAAGGGATTAGTATAATTGAAAAATACTGGAACCAAAATTATGGAACATTTGACATAGAAGAAAAAGATGGAATTATAGTATTAGAATTAACAACAGGTGGTTGGTCAGAAAATGAAGAAATAATAGATATACTAGGCAATACAATGTTTTGGTTTTTTTGGTGGCAAGAAAGCAAAAGAGGAGGATACTATAAATTTATATATTCCGAAAAGATGGGAGTTGAGAGCGATGACAAATAAACAAAAAGAAGCGATAGAAGAATTAAAGAGTTTAAGCCCAAGTGAGGGAGCGATAGACATAGTCTTATCTCTAATAAAAGAACAGGAAGAAGAGATAGCAAAATATGAAAAAATATATAAAGAATATGACTGTTATAGATGGGTAAAAGAGCTGAATAAGAAAGATAAGCAAATAGACTTAATGGCAAGAGCTATAGATAATTATGACAGTCAGTTAGAAATAAATACTTTTAAAGATAAAGAATATATAAAACAATATTTTGCAGATTTAGTAGAAAAGGAGAATTAAAGGTGTTATTAAAGATTAAAGATGATGTAGATTTAAAAGAATTAGAGAAGTTTGGATTTATATTAAACAAAAAAGGGCAATACGAAAAGCGATTTACACTAATATATAAAAATAGAAAAATTAGTGGAAGGTCTGGCGACAAAGCTTTTTCTAAGCTATATATAGCTTATGAATTATACGACATAATCAAAGCACGGTTTAGTAGAAAAGGAGTAGAGTATGAAAGTTATAAACTTTATTGAAAAGATAAGGGATTTAGAATATAAATTAACCTTTGAATTTAGACAAGAAAATTATTTTCTAAAACAAGAAATTGTAGATAATGTGTATGCAATAGATTTAAAATTACTAGATAAAGAAATAGATAATTGGTTTGTGGATTTTAAAAAACAAATGATAGTTATTGATTTAGAAAAGGAGTAGAAATGACAGTAGGAGAAGCAATAAAATGCCAAAGAGATTTTGTGGCAAGAAAGCAAAAGAGGTGGCTACTACAAGTTTATATATTTTGAAAAGATGGGAGTTGAGGAATAACTATGTTATCAGAAGATGAAAAGGAAGCTATTAAATTATTAGAAGATATAAAAAATAATTCTTGGACAACTAAATATATCATGAGTAGCGATAGCAAAAATGCAGATATATTATTAAACCTTATAACTAAACAGCAAAAAGAAAATGAAGATTTACTAAGAGAGAAAGAAGAAAATAAATTTATTATAGCAATGGCAAATAATGAAATGCTTGGATATAATCAAGGTTATTTAGATGCTAAAAATCAAAATAGTAATGCAACTGAAATTGTTATGAAAAATAGACAAGCCTATATGCATAAAGAAGAAGTAGAGTTTTATAAAAGAAAAATAGATTTTTTACAAAAAGAAAATGAAGAAAAAGATAAGCAAATAGACTTAATGACAGAGATATTTTACAAAAGGTTTAAAGCAGAGTTGTTATTAGAATATGGATTTGAAAACGAAGAACAATTAAAACAATATTTTGTAGAATTAGTAGAAAAGGAGTAGAGTATGGAAGATATTAAAGTAGGAGAGAAGATTAGATGTAATGACGGACTAATCGGAGAACTTATACGAATTGAAAGAGATGACATAGATACTTCATTAAAATGGTATGTTTTTGATGATGGTAAAAATGAAAGATATGTAAATAAACCTTACATAACAAAACATAGCTTTAATCTAATAGACTTAATAGAAGTCGGAGATATATTAGAATTAAAAGAAGGAAATAGCATTTGCTATTTAGGATTGCGAAAAAATCAAATAACAGTAAATTATCCTGACTTAATAGAAAGTATAAAAAATAAAGATTGCGAATTGTTATCAATTCTAACGCATGAACAGTATGAAGCAAATTGCTATAAAGTATAACACTAGAACTTATTTCTAGTTTAGTAAAACACCAGAAGAATTTTAAGAAATGTTCTGGTATTAGGAAAGGAGAATGATAAATTATGAAAATGTACTGTAAGATAAAAAGACCAGATAACGCTAAATATCAAATAGAAAAAGGAGAACTTGTAGTAATACAAGAAAAGCTAGATGGTAGCAACACAGCTATATATAACGATAATGGGAAATTAAGATTATTTAGCAGAAGTAATGAATTAAAAGGCGAAGATGGACTAGGCGGATTTGTAAGATACATGAGAGCAAGAGAGGATAAAATACTAGAGAATTTGCCAAACGGATACGTATTATATGGAGAATGGTTAGAGCAAGGCAAGATACCATATAATTCATTAGCAAAACAAGGCAAGATAGAGCCATATTATGCATTTGATTTAGTAAGTGAACTAATAGACACACCTA
Organism: uncultured Clostridium sp.; assembly: GCA_946497585.1. Taxonomy (GTDB): domain Bacteria; phylum Bacillota; class Clostridia; order TANB77; family CAG-508; genus CAG-793. The sequence continues at coordinate 333 of CAMMLF010000109.1, read as the reverse complement.
CAGAAGATGAAGATTTTACAAGAGTATTTGCAAGTATAAAAGAAATGAGAGAGGTAGCAAGCAAAATAGGTTTAAAGACAGTTCCAGAATTAGATGTAATAAATTTTACTAACTATGAGGAATTAAAACAAAAATATGTAGATGGTCAAAAATCTGCACTAGATGGCACAGATTGCATAAGAGAGGGAATAGTAATCAAGACTTTAGATGGAGAAAAAAGAATAAAAATAGTGGGAGACACATTCCAAGAAGTAAAGAAAATAAAGAATACAGAAACAAAAAGTCCATTTGCATTTTTAGATAGATATATAACACCAATGAGGATAAATAAAT
>CAMMLF010000108.1 GCA_946497585.1 uncultured Clostridium sp. | reverse complement strand
TTTTTTCACATTATACCATATATTTGCTCAAAATTCTCGTTTTTCAGAAAATTTGCCAAAAAAACTTTAATATTAATGCAATATAAAAATTTTATTAATTCAAATTTAACAAAAACAGAAAAAGGCATAAAACTATTTTTTTTATTTTATGCCTTCTTGTTTATTACGACTTAACTTTGTATCATTTATTAAATAAATATATCTTATATATATTTTTCTATAAACTCACTTATATTATTATTTAATTCTTCCTCTTTACATTCTTCTATTATCCTTGTTAAATCTTCAAATAGTTTTTCACCTTCATCATCCTCTGTAAGTTCTAAAATATTATCAATATCATTATATGGAACAATATTAGTTTCTATATAAATTCTTACAAGTCCATTATCTTTTAACTTATCCTGAAATTCTTCAAACTCTCTTTCTAATATTATTAATCTTTTTAGAAAAAGTTTAGTTAATTCTTGATATTTTCTTTTTTTCTCCATTGATATTCACCTCTCACTAATCTCAATCTTTATTATTAAAAATTTGTGATTTACTAAAAATTATATCTATAATGTCATTAACTCCTGCTTTATAGTAAACTTTGCAATCAAATGATTGAATTCTCGCTCTGTTTTCCAATAATTTTTCTAACATATCTAAAATCTTTTGCTTTGCCTCTTCATCAAGATTAATATTTTGCTCAATTTCATCAATAATCATATCATGTGTTACATCTTTCAAATTATTTTCTTTTATATATTGATTTCTTACTGGAGATGGTCTTTCAATTTCTTCTTCTCTTATTGAAAATAATTTTTCTATGATGTTATTTTCTTCTGTATTTCCATCTTGATCAATAATTACAAGTCTTCTCATTAATATCACCCCTCTCTTAAGTTTGTGTGATGTTAACTCTGTTCCAAATACTTGTCAACACTTTTCTTAAATCTTTCCTAAAAAGTTGAAACCCTGAAATTTTAGAGCAAAAAATTGATGTATTATCCCCATTGTGTTAAAAATAATACATCTAATAGAAACCCCTCATTCCGTCGCTTTCAATTATGATAGTCTAGTATGTAGATTTATAAAATCTACTGCAGGTGCTATTTTTTCAAATATTGTGCATCCTTGCCCACACTTTTTACACCTACATATCCTCATACAAGTTTTGCCTCCTGAAACTCTTTTTTTATTGTGAGTATATGTTACAAAATCTCACTTACGCATTTTGTGTAAATAGACCGTTTACACGAATACGAATGAACTTTATAGCATCGGCTCATAACACCTGTCACTTTTTTATTTTGAAACGAGTTTATGGCATCTCTCGTTTATTCTATTTAATTTTGGCAACAAAAAAACTCTAGCTTATAACTAGAGTTTTTTATAGCCTAATTCTTTATGCTTTTTCTTATGGATAACTAATACTTTCTTTTATTATTTTTAACCTAAATCTTTAGCTCTTGCAATTTTCTTATTATACAAATTTTTATAATCTATTTTAAAGCCTATTTTCTTTTCTATATTATTGAAAACATTGACATCTCTTATTGTCGTAAAAATTACTCCATGTTTAGCAAATCTAATTAGCCAATCTTTAATTCTTCTATCATCTAAATTATCCATAGATAATCCAAATTTGCCATTTTTACACTTTTTTTCTATTAATGAAATGCAATAATTATCTAATTCTTTACAAATATGTGGAGTGAATGAATACCTTCCATAATAATAATAGGATAAGTGTGGTTTAAATTTTACATTTGCATTACAATAAGGGCATATAGCATCATAAATATTTTTTGAAGTAGGTCTTATATCTTCTGGCTTAATATCCTTATTTTTCTCATAGTCCCAATACTCTTCAAGTTCTTTCCAAACTCCTATTATACTTTGTTCTTTTTTTTGTTCTCTTAAATTTTCTAATGTTTTTAGTCTTATAGCATTAAAATCAAATTCTTTTATTCTTTTAATGTTTTTATCATATTTTTTATTAATAAAGTCAATAATCGCATTAATAGCTTCATCAATATTAGTATATGTTTTATTATAATTATATGAATAATAATCACATTTGGGCTCTTTTAATCCAACCTCTCTAATTCTAAATATTGTAATATTATGTTTCTTTGCTAATTTATTTTTATCGAGTTCTCTAAATTCCTTTTCATCATGCCAATGGAAACCATCATATTCAATTGCCAAATTCAATTCAGGAATAAAAATATCAAACTCCGAATTATACATCCAATCAAATTGTTTTCCTCTTACAGCAGTTGAAAAAAGCTCTTTAATATAAGTATATATATACTGTTCTGGTCTTGATGTTTTTAGTGACTTACATAACATTCTTATTTCATGTCCTATACCCTCTGTTTTTATTTCATCCATTATTATATCTCCCTTATTTCTTTTTCTTCTATAACAGCTTATTAACTTTATATAACTTCATATTATACTAGCATAAATTGTATTAATTATCAACAAACTGTTACATTATAAAGGGCTTTTTTTCGTTTATGCTAATTATATTTTTAACAAAATTGTATTGAATTCTGAACAACTTTTTATTCCATCTTCAACAATTTTATTAGCATAATATCGTAACATTTCTTCTTTTGTCATATTAATTGTAAATTTTTCTCCCATCATGTCCTTTCTGAAACGAAACTCTTTATTCCATTTCTTCCTGTTCTTGTTTTTCTATTTTATTTATTTTTTCTTGTGATTCAAAATCCTTTACAAAATAATTTGTAAATTTTTGCATATACTTTAAACTTTCTTTTAAAGTTTTTGTATCTTTATCAATTCCCCATTGGCATACATCTTTTAGATTATAATTTCGAGTATTGATACCTAATTTCTTTGCTACTACAAATATAGTTGCATTTACTTCTACTTGACTTTGACTTGCATACTTGTCTACATCATATTTTAAGTTATTTCTTTGTCTTGTGTTTTGACTAATATCGCCTACAATAGATTCTATATTTAGCATTTGATTATTTGGATCATAATATAATCCTCTTCTTTCACACATACCTTTTAGCATTTTATCTATGTATTCTTTTTCATATACCTTTTTATTTCTTATAGCATCTGTTTGTGATATATCAAATACCTCTGCTACTTTAAATTTTACACCTTCTTCTGTTTTTATTCTTTTAATGATTTTAAGTGGCTTTTCTCCTTCTTTAACATTATATTTATACTTTTCAAAATCTTCTTTACTAGCAACAAAGTTAATATTTTCCCTTTGAGATTTTAGTAATAGAATGTTATTATAACTTGTGTTGTACATATCAGAAAGTGTTTTTAAAAACTCTCTCATCTTTTTGGAATCTTCAAATGTTTCTTTTGCCATTATATCTGTACTTTCTATTAGTTTTTGCACATCTTCTTCTATCGCAATCACCTACTTTCTTTATTTTTAATTTCTTGCTTTTAGAAACTTTATTATTTGGTTTTATAATAGAATATATCTTTTTGTATCCTGTATTGCCTTTTCTGATTATTTTTACTACTTGTTTCAATGTTATCTCCTTATATGGAGCTTACTCCATTTCGTCTTGTTCTTCTGCTACTTTTTTATTAGTTGTTACTTTTGTATCTTCTTTATCTTTGAAAAACTTATTTATTTCATTTTCAATTGTCTGTGCTACTTTTGACATAATCTTACTATTTTTATATTGTTTTGCAATTTGGTGAATTTTTACTAAATCCTGTGGATGATTCAACACTTCTGTCTTTTCTTGCTTTTCTTGTTCTTGTAATGTATTCGATTTTTCTATATATAACTCTCTTCTTTGCTCTATATACTTTTCTTTTTCCTTTATTGTTTCTGCATATAAGTTATTTTGAATATCTATTTTATTTTGAATGTTATCTTTTTCTTTTCTATTTTCTTCAATTTTAGCATTCAATAATTCAACTTGTTTTAAATCATTTTTCAATGCAAATACAACATAAATAATTTTTTGTAATTTATTCATTTTATCAGTTTTAGCAAGTATATTTTTCTTTTCTTCTTCCTGTTTTTCAATCTCCTGTTGCTTTGCAAATTTCTTTTCTTCTATTTCTTTTTTTCTGCTTTCTAAACCTAATAAGTCATAATTTATTTTTTCAATTTTTGCATCTAATTCTTCCATTTTATTTAATTTTGTTTTATCCATTTTCATCCTTTCTTAAAAGGAGAGTTCACACCTGAACTCTCCACAATTTTTTAACAACCTGTTCGTGGTAGTTTAACTTCTAATTTTTTCTCATATACTTTTGTAGTATGATCGTCTTCATCCCATACATAGTATGTTTTATGATATCCATCAACTTTTATTTTGTTTGTAAATGTATCATCATTTTTTACTGTAGATTTTACCTTAACAAATAATTGTGGACTTTCAACTGATGTAAATCCTACATCAACAGTTCCAAAAATTGCTTTAAATTCAGTTACATACTCATCTTCTTCTAATTCAAGATTTGAAAAATCAATATAGTTATTTACTTGTGTATTTAGATTATCTCTTAATAAGCGATAGTCATTTTTATTTGTTTTATAGTAAATTGCATAATTCAAGTCTTGATTATATGTTCCTGTTACAAGTTTAGTAGCTGTTACATAATCAGTTGGTAAAAAGTCATACCATGTAAAATTATCCAAAGGTACATTTCCTGTATTTTGAATTTTAAAGTCATATTTAATTTCTTGATTTGCTGTTGTTTGAATTATTCCTTCTTTTTCAACATCAATTTCAGGATTGTCTGGTTTATTAGTAATATTTAATTCAACAATTTCTCCATGTTTTTTGATTTCTGCTGAAAATTCATTTTCATTTAACTGATACCATTCTCCAGTTTCTCCCTCTAATTCTTTTAGATAATAAATTCCTTTTTCAAGTTTACTTGTAATGGCGATACCATCATTGCCTGTTGTAATTTTTTCAATGAAGTTTTTGTTTTCATCATATACTCCAAAAGATACATTTGGAATTGGTGTTCCTGCTTTATCTCCATTTATTTTATTATCTTCTTCTGCTGTTTTTATTACTTTTACTTGTCCTTCAATTTTTTGATTTTCAAATACATAATCAACAATTTCATTTTCTTCTAATTCGACTGTATGGATCTTATCATCAAGCACATACTTCTCATTTGTAACTGTTTCTCTTAAAGATAATTTTTCAAAATCTCTTACAGGGTAACGAGAAGTAATTGCCTCTCCATTTTTATTTGTTTTTATAGTTTCAAGTACATTTCCATCTTCGTCAAGAACTTCAAATTCTACATTTGCAAGTTTAATTTCGTGATTATCTTTATCTACTTTAATTACTCTTACTTGTGATTTTTTAAGTTCATTTTCTACTGTTGTATTTGTTGTTTCGTTCCATTCTATTTCTATATCTACTGGCTCATCATTTAGGTTATACCATTTATTTGTATTTTGTTCTATCAATGCCCACTCGCCAGTTCTCAAGCCTTCTATATGAATTTCACCGATTTACATCTGTTTTATAGTAACCTGTGATTTTGTCAAATTCATAAGAGTATAATGCAAATTCTACTCCTCCAATACCAATTTT
>CAMMLF010000107.1 GCA_946497585.1 uncultured Clostridium sp. | reverse complement strand
AAATAATAGTCATTATACATATATTTAATACCCTGAATAGGTACATAATAAAAAATTTTAACTCATAAAATAGCATTACAAAATTCATTACTAAGTATACTAATTTTCCCCAACCTTCTGCTTTAGCAGTATTTTGTGGAATTATTGTAAGCATCGCCTCTTCCATTGCAGTTATATTTGTATCTTGTTCTACTGCATTTGTAATAAAACCAACAAATATTTCATTTAATTTCATCATTATCAATATAATGTAATGAATTACAAATAATAATATTGCTCCTATAACCCAGCTCATAAGCATTTTTTTGTATTTTGCTGTGTCTTCTGCTGTTGTAGATATTGCCATTCGTATGCCTACATATAAAAGTGTTACTGCACATGCAGCTGCTGCAATATTTCTAATAGTTACATACCAAATTGACACATTGTCTTTGATTGTGTTTGATAGCTCAGAGTTTGGTCCACTAGGTGTCTCTTCAAACAAATTTATGTTAAATAGAGGATACTTGTTTGTAAGTAAATCTCCTATTGTAAAGAAATCACTTAACTGTGCATTATCCTCCATATTTGCTCTGTCACCTAAAGCTACTGCCGATAATAATCTGCTTATTGCATCTGGTATAAGACCTGTTGCTGATACAAATGCTCCAACTAAGCTTTGTAATAATGTTTCAGATTGTCCTACCCCAACTACTTGTGATTGTACACTTGAACCATCATCGTCTGATGTAACAGTTGCTTCTCCTTCTAATAGTTGATTAAAAGCTGTGCCTGGGTCGGTTGTACTGTTTGGTATTTCTATTGTATCACCAGCTAAAGCTTTAGGTGTTATAAGAGCCATTAATGTAATTATAATTGTTAATGTAACTATTATTTTTTTTATCATTAAAACACCCCGTATTATGCTTGCTGTCTATTTTGTAATTTATTAATATTTGTTTCTATAAACTCAAATTCCTTCTTAGTTGGCACTATTTCCATTATTGCGGTTTGTTCTCCAACTTTGAATAAGCCTTGTCCTCTGCTACAAGTTGTTAAGAAAGATGCTTCTCCTTCACTTAACTTGAATACTTCTTTTATATATTGTATTTCTGATTTATCTTGTGCTAAAAATAGCTTTGTATCTGAAGATGTTAAAACTGCTTGTACTTCTGATTTTTCATAAAAGTCTTGGAATCTTTGTGATACAACGGCAAGTGATACGTTTCTTTTTCTGGCACGTCTTGCCATTTTGTTTAAGAAGTCTACAGCTTCTGGATATGGAAGTAACATCCATGCCTCATCAACTAGCACTCTCTTTTTTCCTGCCTTCGTTTTATCTTCACTGTTTTTCTTAACATATTTTTCCCAAATCCAAGATAGAAGTATTTGTTGAGCTAGTGGTCTTGCAAATCTTTCTTCTAGGTTTGATATGTCTAAGTTTATAAATGATGTTCCATCTAATAAGTCAAAAGTTGATTGTCCATCAAAGTATGCCATTTGTCCATTTAGTTCTCTTACATATTGTTTCATAACTTTTACTAGGTAACTGTAATGTACTCTGTAGTCTGGGTTTGTATTTTGGTTAGCATTAGTTACTAGTCTTCTATACCAAGAACCAATTGTAGGCATTTTCTTTTTGGTTCTTCCTAAATAGTTATTTTGAACTATTCCGTTTATGTTTCTTTCATATAGAGAGTTAACATCATTTGTTATGCCAAGTGCAGCATATTCGTCTGCTGCCGCTTCTGCTATAATCTGCTTTGTTACTTCGTTTACGTCTTCTGTTCTTGTACTACCTCTTGCCATTGTAAGTAATATTTGTGTAACGTCTTCTACTTTATTTTCTACATTTAAAACTACTTTTTCACGACCAGTTATTTCATCTCTAGTTATTTCTGGTTCTATATCAAATGGATTTATTATTGTATTTGAGCTTGGAGATATTACTACATTAAGTCCACCAAGTGCATCTGCAACAACTCCATATTCGCCTTCTGCATCAAGTGCTAAACTTTCTATTCCCATAAGTACAGCTGACCTTGCAATTAATGTTTTTATCGTAACACCTTTACCTGCACCAGATTTACCGAATATAACCATGTTATAGTTACTAAGTGTAGGGCTGAAGTTATCATAAAGTATTGGCAAGCCTGTTTGTCTATTAAATCCTATAGGTATACCATTTTCATGTCCAACATCTGAGTTGATAAATGGAAATACTGTTGCCATTGATCTACGATCAAATGTATGTACTTTTCTAATTTTATCTTCACCTAAAGGTAAGTTCGATTTAAATGCGTCTTCTTGCATTGCCCATGCTGTTTTCATACCTGTAAGCGTTTTTGCCATTTCTGAAGATAATAGTTCTGTTTGTTTATCTAGCTCTTCTATGCTATATGCATATAGTGTACATATGATAGATGCTTCAAATAATTTATCCAATCCACTTGCTATAGCATCTCTAAGTTCTTCTGCTTCTGCTCTTTTTTGTGCTAGCGAACTTTCTCTATTTATTTGTCCTCTTTCTTGTGCAACTATTCTTTCTGATTCTAGTTCATTTATTGTTCTATTAAGTTCGTTTTGTGATTTTGACTCGCTTATAGGAGTAATAAATACAGATACATTTATATCTCCAAATGTGTACATACCTCTTAATAATTGTGGGAACGTACACATTCTAGGCAATGTTGAAACTAACATTGTTCTTGCATATTTACTAGTAGATGATATAATTTCTAGCTTGTTAGTACTAGTTGCATCAATTCCTGATGGAGCAATTAAATCTTTTAAGTCTTTTACATTATCAACAAAGCTTTTTTCTTGTTTTACTGTTTCTGTATTATTTATACTTTGCTCATTATTCTTTTTCTTCATATTAGAAAATCCTCCTATTCTTTAGTTACACATTTTTTCTTATAACTCTTCTCTTTGGTTTGTCTTGAATAGCTTCTTCTACATTAGCATCTTTTACTTTTTGTTTAGCCGCTTCATATAGTGGTTTGCTCATATCATCTTTGTATTCTTCAACCATTTCTAACGCTTTTTGTTTAATTTGATTTTCTTTTCTTCTCTTTTCCATTTGTTCTTTGTCTGCATCTATAATGCTCTTTGACGCTAATTTTGCAGCATCTTCTTCTATTTGTCTATTTATTCTATTTTTCTTTTCTTCAAATACATCTCTTGCTGTTGAATATAATCTGTCATATTCTGAGTTTAGTGCATTTCTTAGTGTGTATATTTCTGATTGGTCTCTATTGTATGCTACATATAGTAATTCCATTAATTCTTCTGAATTTAAAACTCTACCTGTTACTTCTGCTGATGTTAAAGCTCTAATTAATGTTTGTGCTCTTGTATAAAGCTCCGAAAAAGCTATATCATCAATCTCGTCATTAGAATAAGTACTTGTATCACCAAATTCTGCTGTGTAGTATGAAATTATAATATATGTTTTTTGTTGTAATATATTTTTACTTTCGCTTAACTTTTCTGTATAGTCTGTTATAGACTCTCCGTATTCAAGTATATTTTGTTTTCTGTTTCTTTCAAATTCTAGTTTTGATACTAGATCTTTGTTTCCGTTTCTTCTTGCATTTTCTATTTGAGCGTTCAATCTTGCAATTTGATTATCTACTTCATTAATTCTGTTGTGATAGTTTTGTATTAAATCTTCAAAATTAAGCTTTCGTGTTTGAACATATAATTGTATTGAATAGCGAAGTGTATTTAAAAATTCTATAAATCCAGATTCAACTGCATTTTTTTCATCTTCTGAAAGCAAATCATAATTTATACCTTTGCATTCTATAACCATGGCATATTGTTTTCTGCCTTTTCTTACTATCATATTGTCTAGTACTTCGTCAAATTCCATAAACTTGTATATTGAATCTATTGTTTTACCATCACGAGTGATAAGGTTAGGTTTAGCTTGATCTTGTCCTTGATTTTTTATCTGTATTTCATTGTTGTTTTGTGGTTCTTTGCTCTTTCTCATTTTAAATATTAAGATTGCTGCAATAAGTCCCAATACTAAAATAAGAATTAATATAACTATTAATATAAGATTAAGCATTTGTACTGTATCCATATTATTTTTCCTCCTTTGTATTTGTTTTTGTTGTCTTAGAGGTTCCTGTTATTTTTCCCATAATATTATCTAGTGAAAAATTATCTAAAGCGCTACTATAGTCTGGTTCTTTCCTGTCTACTGCATATGTGTATACCTTTTTGCTCTTTTTAAATAATATATATCTTTTTATTATGTCATCTATTGAATCTCCACCAACATTTTTGGCAAGCTTTGAATTGCCTCCAGCAGGGATTTTGACCGTTGCAATAACATATCCTATTACTGCACATATTGCTATGGATATGTATCCTAATATGCCTATTCCTAAAATAACTCCAAATATGAAGTAAAATATTAGTCCTACAAAAGCCCCCACTGCAGTGAAAATGAGAGATTTAGCTGTAAATATGTATAATATTCTACTTTCTCCTTTTAAATTGTTACTTGGTATATAGTAACTTCCCATAACCTTCCTCCTTTGTTTATGCAAAAATTGAATTAAATAAATTTATTATTATTGTGAAAATACCTACTCCGCCATAAATAATAACAGTTGCAATAACTAATCCAATTAGTTTTTGCTTAATATCTGCTTTTCCTTGTGGGTCTGTTATCATATATTGTATACCTAAGTACATATAAGCTATTACTAGTACAACAGATGCTATAGCTAATAATATTTGCGCTATTGGTAAAAGCTCATCCCATGCTTCTTGTACAGTTATTGGACTTGATGCACTGCTTCCTTGGCTTAAAAATGCATCTCCGGTGTCTTTGATATCACTAAGAGCAAATACCCTATTGCTACATAGTATTGCTATAAGAGTAGTAATAACTATTGCTGTTCTTTTTAAATATTTTTTCATATATTCTCCCTTACTTTTCGTTTATTATATAATGTTATTCTATATTTTGATTAATATTTTTTCATATTTTAATTAGTTTTTTAATTAATTTTATACATTGCTCATTGCCATTCCACCAATTATTCTTACTAGCGATCCTGCTGCGAATAGTATAACTGCACCCACAGTCATATAAATAAGCTTTTTCTTGAATTCTGCTTTTGCTTCTGGTGCTGTCCCCATATATTTAACTCCGGCAAACATAACAATTATAACTGCTGCTGCATATAGTATTATTTGTGCTACCCATATTATTTGTCCACCTATAGATGATGCTACTGGGTCGCTTGCAGAATATACATCGCTCATATTTGATGGTAATGATATACCCGCATAAACATTATTGCCAGTAAGTATGCTTACTATTGCCAACACAAAGCCTGCTATTTTTTTACTTAGACTTTTTTTATTTTTCATTATATAGTCTCCCTTTAAGTGTTTTACAAAGTAATGTCTATCTTTTAAAAAGTTAGTATTTAGCTTATAAACACAATTTTTGTTTTGATATTTTATATCTATTTTATTATACAATTTTTTGCTCCTATAATGCAAGTATTTCTTAAAAAATATTACAGTTCAATAGATTTATTTAAAAGACCAATATATGTTCTCGAACATTTCAAGTGAGC
>CAMMLF010000106.1 GCA_946497585.1 uncultured Clostridium sp. | reverse complement strand
TCCATAAGCATTAGTCTTTCATTTACACTCGCTACAGATAAGTTTGTTAACCTACAAATTTCATCTACACTTATTGGAATTTTGCTCATATATTTATATATTTCTAAATATTCTGCACTAATTTCTACATTTTTCCTTTGCTCTGGGAAATATTCCAAAATATCTTGTATATCTGTAACCAAATGTGCTCCATTTTTTATATATTCATTTGGTACAACTCCTGTTTTTTTATTTATGTCACTCGGTATACAAAATACTTCTTTTTTCTGTTCCATTGCAAGTCTTGCAGTGATGCCACTACCACTTCTATATCTTCCTTCAACTACCAAAACGCCCATAGATAGTCCACTTATTATTCTATTTCTAGTTGGAAAATATTCTGGCATATAGGTTTCATCTGGCTCATATTCAGATATTACACAACCACCCTCTTCTAAAATTTCTTGATATAATTTTAGATTATGTTCGGGATATATATGATTAAATCCACAGCCAAGCACAGCAATTGTCTTGCCTTTTCCACTTTTTGCTCCCAAATGGGCATAACTGTCTATACCATCTGCTAAACCACTTACTATGCAGATTCCTTCGCCAGATAGCCCTTTTGCAAAATTAAAAGCAACCTTTTTGCCATATTCTGTTGGCTTTCGCGTTCCTACAATTGCTAAAGAATTCTTGTTTAATAATTCTGTATCGCCTTCTGCATACAGTTTTGTTGGTGGATTTTTAATTCTTTTTAAATTTTGGGGATAACTGCTTTCAAGCATATTAATAATTTTCATTTTTTCTAATAGATGTTGGCTTTAAAACTAACATTCTCTCCTTTCATTATAAACTTATAAGCTTTGAAAGCTTACATAAACTAAATGGCTGAAAATATTTTCAACCTTAGATTTCATTGTTTCCCCAAAACAAATTCATTTACTTCTTAATTGAAAATAAATTTGGCTTAAATTTTTTTGAAAATAATCCTTTGAATTAATAAATTGATTATATACTATATTCCATAATTTGTAAATATGTTTTTACATTTTTTTACAAAAATCGGTCGACAAAATTTGACAAAATTCGACACTTTGAAACTAAAAATCATTGATTTGAGTTTAATTATATTTTGCAAATACGAAGAATAAAATAACTTTTACTATTAAGAAAAAAACTTGATTTCTCCTACATAATTCAAAAAATTTAATTTACTTATTAATTCAGGCATTTTTTTCTTTTTAATTCATATATTTTTATTAAATTATTTTGCTGTATAACAAATCAGTTCATGAATATGTTTTCAAGGAAGGTGCTTGCTATGCCAATTTCATTTATTAATAAAAAAAATAATTCAAATTCTATAAATAAAAACTCAAGCTCTGCTTCAAGTATGAAAAAATTTATTAAACAAATTTCTTTAATATGTACTCTCGTATTCCTTTCGGTATTCTTCTATTCAGCTAGAACTAGGCATCCTGTGGAGATAATTCCAGTTATGGCTGTGCCTGTTTCAAATAAAGTAATTATTCTTGATGCTGGACACGGAACACCTGATGAAGGTGCAGAAAGCAGTAGTGGAACTCTAGAAGCACCTATTAATTTGCAAATTACTCTAAAAATTCAAAAACTTTTAGAAAGTAGTGGTGCTACTGTTATTTTAACAAGGTCAGATGAAAATTCTATTTATGAAATTGACGCTAAAACTATTGCTCAGAAAAAAGTTTCAGATATTCACAATAGAGTGAAAATTGGTAATAATTCTTCTGCTGATGTTTTTGTATCTATTCATTTAAACAAAATATCTGAAAGCCAATATTCTGGCTGGCAAACTTTTTATAAAAATAATGATGAAAATTCAAAAAAACTAGCTACAAGCATTCAAAATAATTTGAATGAAACCATAGCTAGTGATAACAGCCGAATTCCTCATACTTTAAGCAATGTTTATATTATGAAAAATGTTGAAATTCCTATAACTATTGTTGAGTGTGGCTTTTTGTCTAATCCCGAAGATGAGGCAAGGCTTAAAACTGATGAGTATCAAGAAAGCCTTGCTTGGGGAATTTACAATGGGATAATGGGGTATTTTGAGTAAGAAAAAGGCACTCTTATAAGTTTTTTCAAACTTTAAGAGTGTCTTTTAGTTAATTTATTGTTCCGGCTCTTCGATTTTATTTAAAGCACTTTTCCTATCCTTCTCCCTATTCCTTTCATTTACAAAATCGTCTACTATTACTTTAATTAAAGTAAATACTGGAGCTGCCAAAAACATACCTAAAACTCCAAAATATGCTCCACCAACTGTTACAGCAAACATTATAAGTAATGGACTTACCTTTAATGATGAGCTTGTTATTCTTGGATTTATTAGGTTTGCATCTAGTTGCTGTAACACAATTACAACAATACCCATAATTAGCGCTTGCTGCCATCCACCAGTAAGTATTGTTATAATAATTGCAATCGCTACACCAAATATTGCTCCAAAGTATGGTATTAGGTTTGAGAAACCTATTAAAGTTCCAAGTAAAATAGAATATTTTACTCCCATTAAACTCATTGCTATGCTAGTAATAAGTGCCACAACTATTCCATCTAACATTTGGCTTGATAAATATCTAAAGAAAATATTGTTTCCTTGCTCAAAGTATTTTTTAAATCTTCTATAACCTTTTTCGGTAAGTGTTGCCCTTGCAAATCTATTTAAAAATCTAACAATTCTAGTTCTTTGTGCCAAAATATATACTGAGCAGATTATAGCTATAAATATATTAACAACTCCTCTAATTAATCCCATAGCAGATGATAAATATTCTCTAATTTTATCCATTGTAAACCATGATTCAAAGTCTATATTTTGTATCCAATCTACAACAGGTTTTAAGATATTATCTTGTATAAATGGTGTTATGCTTAAGTCAGGACTATCTGAAACTACTGCATTATAGTAGCTTTGCACATTACTAATTAAATCTGAAACACTACTTGCAATTGTTGGTATAATAGCTGTCATAAACCATACAATTAAGGCAAATACTAGAATATATACTATAGTAATACTTGTTCCCCTAGCGTGCTTTTTTATGAATTTATTCTTTCTTTTCTCTAAAAATTTTTCTACTTTTTTACAAGGTGTATATAAAATATATGCTATAAGTATACCTTCTATAAATGGTGCAAGTACGCTAAAAAAATTGCCTATCCATTCGCCAATTCCTGTAAAGTTGTCTAATAACTTATAAATTATTATTAAAACTACCCCTATTGAAACCCAGTAAATCCATCTTTTCGTTCCCATTACTTTTTCTTTTTTCATACTCAAATTCCTTTCTGTTTGATTACAAATTCACCAATAATATCAAGTTGTTAAAATCTCTAAAACATTTATTGTATTTTTAGCAAAATAAATTGGCTACTAATTGCACTTATTTACATATTCAAATCTAGTTCGACCGGACAATGGTCACTGCCCATCACATCAGATAAAATCTTTGCATCTTCTATTTTATCCTTTATTGAATCAGATACTATAAAATAGTCTATACGCCACCCTGCATTATTTTCTCTTGCATGAAACATATATGACCACCAAGAATATGCTCCAGTTTTGTCGGGATATTTGTATCTAAATGTATCAATAAATCCTTCATTTAATAGCTCTGTCATTTTTGAACGTTCTTCATCTGTAAAACCTGCATTATGATGATTTGATGAAGGATTTTTTAAATCAATTTCATTATGAGCTACATTTAAATCTCCACAATATACAACTGGCTTCATTTTATCTAATTCTTTTAAATAACTACGTACTTCATCTTCCCAAATCATTCTGTAGTCTAATCTTTCTAGCTCTCTTTTTGAATTTGGAGTGTAGCAATTTACTAAATAAAATTTTTCAAATTCTAAAGTAATAATTCTACCTTCTTTGTCGTGTTCTTCTTTACCTAAGCCATATGTAACATTTATTGGTTTTATTTTTGAAATTACAACTGTTCCTGAGTATCCCTTCTTTTCAGCACTATTCCAATACACATATCTATCCTTAAACATCTCATTTATATCTATGCTTATTTGGTCTTGTTGCATTTTTGTTTCTTGCAAACAAATTATATCTGCATTTATGTCATTATAAAAATCTTTAAAGCCTTTATTTATGACTGCTCTTAGTCCATTTACATTCCACGAAATTAGTTTCATTTTTGTTAGTCCTTTCTATTAAAGCAAAAAATCCAATAGCAAAGCATAACTTATACTATTGGATCTTTAAATTCATTTTAATACCAGCCTTTTGTACATGAGTGATTCCATGCTGCTGACGGTGTGCCATATCTTGATTTAATATAGCTTAACCCCCATTCTATCTGTGTTTTGTAGTTTGTACGATAGTCTGTTCCGTAAGTTGCCATTTTTGAAGCAGGTAAAGCTTGTGGTATACCATAAGCACCTGAACTTGAGTTGCTTGCATATGGGTTCCATCTACTTTCTTTGTTCCAAAGTTTTACTAAAGCTTGGAAGTCTGCATCGCTCCATCCATAGTCAAAGCATCTTTTTTCTGCATAAGCTTGATATTCAGCTACTGATCCAGATACAACTCCGCCTCTTGACGTAACTTGTTTTGTTCTAACTTCAACTATTTTATCTACTGGTTCTTTTATGATTTCTGATGATATTTCTGTTTTTTCTATTTCAGCACCATTTTGGTACCTAATTCTATATGTTACTCTTTTTAAACCATTTTCACCATTTTGTACTACTCTATTTTGAGTAGTTGAGCTTCCGTTTGATACATCTTTTGTAACTGTTTCATAAGGTATTTCTACTTCTTCTGTAACTACCTTTTCAACAATTTGTGTATAACTTGCTAATATTTCTTCTGCAGACATATAGTCTTCATCAGTATTAGCCTCTGTAGCACCTTTAGTAATTGTAATTGTTTTATTGTCTGAAAGTTCTTCATCTATAGCTGGTGTAACACTTTCGCCATCTAAAACAACAATGTGATTTTCTGCTAAAATATCTGATACTTTTGTTGATGTTGTCATAACATCCATTTCATATCCACTAGATAGTAATATTTTAACAGATGTAAGCTTTTGATTTGTAGCCATAACACTCATTGTGCCAGCTAATATTAAAAATATTAAAGCCATTATAAATATCTTTTTGAGTGATATAGTTGCTCTCTCCTGCTTGTTTTGTTTACTTATTCGTTTTCTCATAAAACCTCCTTTAAGTAACACAGTTATTATTATAACATCTTTTCTCTAAAAAGTCAAATTTTACTTGCTTCCGTAGAATTTGCTTGGCTGTAGGAGTTTGCTGCTGAGTTACATAAAGTAGTGTTTGCCTCTATTATAATTTATGCTATTTGCAGAGTTTTGTCCAATATTATTTGGCTAAAAACACAGGGAGCGACTTTTGAGATGGTGTGACGTTTGTGTCAAAAAGGAGCGTCCCCTTTGACAGGAGCGTCCCCTTTGACACTAATTTAAAATTTTTTTACAAAAAAGACCGTCCCCATTGTAAAATCTTGCATACTGTGGTATATTATTATCTCAACTTAAACACTTTTTTAAGAGTAAAACTCTCCAACACGTTGAATAGCAA
>CAMMLF010000105.1 GCA_946497585.1 uncultured Clostridium sp. | reverse complement strand
CTCTGTAAATCTATTATTGGCTGAATTTCTGTTTGCAGCAAGTTCATCTCTTCCATTTTCTAATTTCTTTTTTGCTGAATTAATTTCATTTTCTGCATCTTGAATTTGCTTTTCTCCATCTGCTTTTTGAGTTTCAAATTCATTTTTTGCATCTTGAAGTTTTTGATTTGCCTTATCATATAAAGCATTATATCTGGCTTCTTTTCTAGCGTCTGCAATTTCTTCAATTTGAGTCTCCGCTTCTTCTATTAAATCTTCATATTTATCTTCATAAGTTCTTAAATCTCTCGCACCTTGTACTGTTAAATAAATATTTGTATAAATATTTGTATTAATATTATCTGGATGAACATATAAGTAATAATTAATTACACCTGAGGCAAGCTTTGTTGTTCCTCTGTCTGTTGAAATATACATTGGAGATTTTACAGTTCCTACAATTTGTAACTCATTGTTTTTTAATAATGCAATATCATTTCCATCATCATCAGTAATATTATCTACTCGAATTTTTATTGTATCACCTATTTTATAATCAGTACCAATTAAAAACTCTTCTTCAACAACACATTCATTTTGATTTTCTGGTAATCTACCATTTGTAACTTGTAAATTGTTAATTGTATTTTCTTCATTACTTATTTCACTTGTAAGGCTTTCTAATTTTACTACAAATTGTTCATCTCCTGCTGTTACTATTGCATCTGTTTGATATGTTCCTTCTGCGTTCTCTATCTCGTCTAGTTTTTCTAGCTCTGTTATATCTTCATCAGTCAAACCTAATGTTGATATAACTTGAATATCCATAACATTTAAGTTATCAAAATATGTATCTAAAGTTAATTTCATATCTGGGCTAGTAGCTTTTATTCCAGCAAAAAAGCCTACTCCTAACAGTACTATTAGAAGTATTGAAATAAATCTTTTAAAGCCTTTTACTATTTCTTTAAAGCAATCTTTTAATAAGGCTTTTTTCACTGCAAATCACCCCTTTGCTAGTTATTTTTAATTTAGTAATCTACTTTATTTGCTATAATTTTTTCTAAATTACTTCTTGTCAGTATTTTATAATTCTTTCTAACTCATCACTTATAAGTATTTTATATTTTTTTACCATTCAATCTTTTCAATTGGTGTAGGTTTTTCATTTAATTCTATATTTGATGCTGTACCATTTTTGAAATGTATTACTCTATCTGCCATAGGTGTTAAAGCTGCATTATGAGTAATTATTATTACAGTCATATTTTCTTTTCTGCAAGTATCTTGCAATAGCTGAAGTATTTGCTTACCTGTTTTGTAATCTAATGCACCTGTTGGCTCATCACATAAAAGTAATTTTGGATTTTTAGCAATTGCTCTAGCAATAGCAACTCTTTGTTGCTCTCCTCCTGATAATTGTGAAGGAAAGTTTTTTAATCGGCTTTCTAAGCCTACTTTTATAAGTATTTCTTTTGGGTCTAAAGGCTTTTTGCAAATTTGAGTTGCAAGTTCAACATTTTCTATTGCTGTTAAATTTTGAACTAAGTTGTAAAACTGAAATACAAAGCCTATATCTTCTCTTCTGTATTTTGTTAATTGCTTATTTTTAAATTTAGAAATATTTTTTCCATCAATAATTACTTCTCCTGATGTTACAGTATCCATTCCACCTAAAATATTTAAGGCTGTTGTTTTTCCTGCTCCACTTGGTCCAACTATAACTACGAGCTCTCCTTTTTCTATTTGAAAATTTGTATTATCTAGGGCTTTTATACTTACTTCACCCATTTTGTATTCTTTTACAACGTTTTTAAATTCAATATATGACATATGTTTTTCATCCCTTTCATTAAAGGTCTTTATTTTTAATAGGAAAATTAAAATTTTCCTATTCTTCATTTGTATTCTATCATTATTTATTTTATTTTTCCATAAAAAATGCAAAAAGAGGGGATATTTTTTTAGAACTCCCCTCCTTTCAATATTCTATTTATATTTTATCAGAATATAGAAATTTGTCAATCTATATCTTCCTTTTTTGCACAAAATAACAACAAAATGCCATAAATGAGTCTGGCAATATTTTTGCAAATATTCTAACTAAGCTTATATACCAAGAAGTAAAAATAACCTTTTTGCCTTTAAGCATTTTTGTTACTGCTTTTCTTGCTACAACAGAACTTTCCGCTTCTGGTGAATTAAATTTTACATCAGCAACTTTTTGAAAATTTGTTTTAACAGGACCCGGACATAATACACTCACTTTTACACGCGATTTGTCCATTTTTAATTCTCTTTGAATTCCTTGTGTAAGCCTAACTACATAAGCTTTACTTGCATAATAAGTAGCCATTAAAGGTCCCGGCATAAATCCTGCAATTGATGCAACATTCATTATATATCCTTCATCTCTTTTGCACATATCTTTCAAAAATAATTTCATAAGTGTATGAAGAGCTGTAATATTTGTGTCTATTATCTGCTGTTCTTTTTCCAGACTTGTATCTGTAAATCTTCCACAAGTTCCAAGACCTGCATTATTTATTAATACGTCTATGTTTTCAAACTCTGTTTTTACTTCATTATACAATTTTATGCAATTATCTTTATCAGTTAAATCAACTATTTTTATATAAATTTTTACTTTGTATTCTTTTTCTAATTCTGATTTTAATTCTTGCAAAGCTTTCTCACTTCTTGCAACTATTATTAAATCATATTTTCTTTTTGCAAGTTCTCTTGCAATATCTCTTCCTATTCCGGAAGAAGCACCTGTAACTAAAGCAAGCATTTTTCCTCCAACTTTTTTTAAAACTTTTTACAAATCCGTCAATCGCCTTTATCCGTCAAAATTCAAATTAGCCATTAGGATTACATCTCCACAATCTTTTCCCAAGGCAAATTTTCTTTTCCAAAGTGACCATAGTTTGTTGTTAGCTTATAAATTGGTCTTTGCAAATCTAAATAATTTATAATTTCTCTTGGTGTTAAATCAAATTTTTCCACCTTGTTAATTATTTCAGTAGATGGTATTGTTTCCGTTCCAAATGTATCTACAAATATTGAAACTGGTTTTGCAACGCCTATTGCATAAGATAACTGTATTTCACATTTTTTTGCATAGCCATTTGCAACAATATTCTTCGCTAAAAATCTTGCCATATATGATGCACTTCTATCTACTTTTGTTGCATCTTTACCTGAAAAAGCACCACCACCATGACGGGCATAACCACCATAAGTATCAACAATGATTTTTCTTCCAGTAAGTCCGCTGTCGCCAAGAGGTCCACCTATTACAAATCTACCAGTTGGGTTTATATAATATTTTGTATTTTCATCTATTAATTTTTTTGGTATAACCTTAAAAATAATTTTTTCCTTGACTTCTTTTCTAAGTTCTTCTATATCTTTACCATCTACGTGTTGAGTTGAAAGTACAACTGTATCCACTCTTATTGGTTTTCCATCATCATATTCAACTGTTACTTGAACTTTTCCATCAGGCCTTAAGCCTCTTATTTCTTTGCTTTTTCTTACCTCTGTTAATTTTTTTGCTAGTTTGTGTGCCAAGTCAATTGGAAGTGGCATATAGTTTTCTGTTTCGTCACAGGCAAATCCAAACATTATACCTTGGTCACCTGCACCTTCTGATGCAATGTTTTCTCCTTCTTTATCTTCTAAACTTTTGTCAACTCCCATTGCAATATCTGATGATTGTTTAGAAATATTAACTATTATCTCACAAGTTTTGTAATCAATATCTAAGCTTGCATTATTATACCCAATTTCTTTAATAGTATTTCTTGCAATTTGTTCTATGTTGATATTTGCTTTAGAAGTTATTTCTCCTGTTATATACACTTCTCCTTTGCTCGCTAAAGTCTCACAAGCCACTCTTGAATTTTTATCTTGCTTTAAACATTCATCTAATACACTATCTGAAATATAATCACATAGCTTATCTGGATGTCCCTCTGTAACACTTTCTGAAGTAAATAAATATTTCATAATTTAAATAGAGCTCCTTTCTGCTCACTTTTATATTAGCTTATTTTAGAATAAATAATATCAAATAAAATATTTGCTTTTTTCTATATTATAATCAATTATATGATTAATTAAATAATGATTTTAAAATAAGTTATTCACATTTTATTACATCTTTGTGGATAGTATTACAAAAATGTAATATTAAAATAATATTTGTCATCATTTGTCGAAAAGTAAATTTGTATTTATTATTACTAAAAGTTTTCAGTTTAATCCTACTTTGCCATCCAAAAATCATCTTCCATCCGGCTCTTCATTAGGAAATTGAATAGTTCTTTTCAATTTTTCCAAAACTTTTGTAAAATTACCTACACTTGATGCAATCCAATTCATGCTTGCACCTAACATACCTTTTGTTTTTAAACTTCTTTCATATTCTAGCATTTTTTGCAAAACAGCATCCACATTTGCAGATTCTGAAAAATCTGTTTTTAAGAATCTATTACCTTCTACTAAAGTCAAAATCGGTGGCTCATTTTCTATTTGCAAATTCAAATTTATTCTACTAAAATCCTCCATACATTTAATAAGTCCATCAACTTGTCTTTCTGGCATTTCTTCTGGGCAAAAAACAGCAGCTACATTCCTATCAGTTTTATATAATTTTATGACTACTAAGCCATAATCTTTTGCAAGCTTATCCGCCTCTGATTCTCTATCATCTACTTTATATCCAATATCATTTTCAATCATTTCTATTGCTTCATATTTATGTTGTTCTTTTTTCTTTGTTGCTTTATATATTTTTCCCTTTGGTGAAATTAATATTACTCCTTCATTTTTGTGTGAAAGTGGCATTTCTTTTGTATTTGATAGAAATACATCTTGCAAATCAAAATTAAGATACTTGCTCATAATACTTGTTTCTTGGCTTGATAGTTTTCCTATTTTATAATCTAAAAATATATCTAGAGCCTCATTATGTAATACACCTTTTTCAATTTTTCCATTATAATAATATCTTCCTTTATCAAACACATAAATTTGTTTAAGTAAATCCACATCTGCATTTTCTTGTTCTAAACTTGTATAATAGCTTAATAAATTATGCGCATCTTCCGGCTTTATCTTATCTGAAATAATTGCAGTCAAAGCTCTTTTTTCATTTTGTACTTCTCCCGCTTTTATTTGAGGCATATTTCTGACTATAGAAAAACCTTGTTCAGTTAATTTTCTATATAATTTAGCATCAAATACGGAACCTTCTTCTATTCGTGTGCCTAAAAGATTAGAGAGGTACTTTGCTTCTTCTCTAGAAACATAATTTTGTTTAATTTTTGAATTTAAATTTTCAATCTTTGAAAACGAAAGTGGTACTTCAAGATTTTTTCCGTGATTAAAAAATACTATACTCCCTACTTGTAATTTACTCATTTTAAAATACATCCCTTCACAATAACTTTTAATACTATAAAGTGAAATTTTATAATTAGTATCTCACCCGTATTTTTCATACCACTAACTCTATTAAATTCGAACCTATTATATTGAACTAAAGCTTTTAAGTCAATAGATAATTATAAAATTTAAAAAAATAAAAACCTAGTATTTTTTCAATTTGTTACTAGGTTTAATATGAATATATGTTTTGTAATAAATAGTTTTGGTGCCAACGAAGTAGTTATCTACAACTTTTTTGGCTTTCTTGACGATTGATACAAATATCAATCAATTTATTAAAGTATATCATATTTTTTATAAAA
>CAMMLF010000104.1 GCA_946497585.1 uncultured Clostridium sp. | reverse complement strand
GTCTATTTTACGACAAAATTTTAGTTAATAATAAATTATTTTACATTCTAAGCATAAAAACTAAGCAAGAAAATACAAAAAAATAGCGAATTCCATTAAGACAAGCAAGAAAGGATTTAAAATTAAAATGATAGAATTTAGAAATGTCAGCAAAAAATATGATACTGGAACAGAAGCAATTCATAACATTAGTTTTAAAATAAATAAAGGTGAATTTGCATTCTTAGTTGGTAGTTCAGGTTCAGGAAAATCAACCATTATAAAGTTAATTCTAAAAGAGGAAGAACCTACGTCAGGTAACATAATCATAAATGGTAAAGACACAACATTTTTAAAGCCAAGTAGGGTACCATTTTTAAGAAGAAGTATGGGTATAGTTTTCCAAGACTTTAGGCTACTTCCAGATAAAACAGTTTATGAAAATGTTGCATTTGCAATGTATGTTGTAAAAGCTACACCTAAGCACATCAGAAGACAAGTACCTATGGTGCTTTCACTTGTTGGACTAGCTAATAAAGCTAAAGTTTATCCAAATGAGCTATCTGGTGGTGAACAGCAAAGAGTAGCATTAGCAAGAGCAATTGTAAATAATCCATCAATGCTTATTGCAGATGAGCCTACAGGAAACTTAGACCCAAATACTGCTTGGGATATAATGGAGCTATTAAATGATATAAATTTACGAGGAACAACAGTAGTTGTAGCAACTCATGCTAAAGACATTGTAGATAAAATGAATAAAAGGGTTATACGAATTGACCAAGGAAATATTGTAAGAGACGAAAAAGGTGGATATGATGAGGTATAATGTATTTAGTTATTTAATAAAAGAAGGATTTAAAAGCACCTTCAAACAAAAAAAGATGACAAGTGCATCAATAATTATAATGTGTGCTACAATGTTTATATTTGGACTTTTCTTTGTAATAGGAGAAAATGTAAATAGTGTAATAACACAATTAGAAAGTCAGCAAGGTATACAAATATTTATTGATGAAGATGCAACAAATGAAGAAATAGAATCGCTTGGAAATCAAATAAGAAACATTAATGGAGTAAATAGAGTTACATTTGTAAGTAAAGAAGATGCATTAAATTCAATGAAAACAACACTTGGAGATGAAAGCTTATTTGAAGGTTGGGATGAAGAAAATCCTTTTCCAGCATCATACTTTGTAACATTAACAGATCTTTCACTAAATGAACAAGTTCAATCAGAAGTTTTAGCACTAGATAATGTAGATGAAATTGCAAGTGAAAATACAACAATAAACAGATTAAGAGGATTAGCAAATGGCATACAAATAACAACAATAGTTATTTTAGCATTATTAATAATAATTTCAATATTCATAATTGCTTATACAATTAAATTAACAGTACACGCAAGAAGAAGAGAAATTTCAATCATGAAATATGTTGGAGCAACAAATAGTTTCATAAGAGGACCATTTATAGTAGAAGGTGTAATTATTGGAGTCATATCAGCAATTATTACATTAGTTATTTTAGGACTAGCATACAATGGCGTAATGGGAAGTATAGGTGAATCAGTTCTAATTCAAGAAATGGGCTTTGGACTACTTAGCTTCTCAGAAATGTTCTACTTAGTTTTGACAGTATATTTAGTATTAGGCGTAGGTATTGGTGTATTAGGAAGTGTAATCTCAATGAGAAAATACTTAAAGGTATAGTAATAAAGCAAACAAGAGATAAAAAATATACATACTTAAAATATTGCACAAATGCTTTAAAGGCAAAGATGTAAATTTGAAATATAGCACAAAAAAAAGAAAAATTAATTTTTGGAGGAACCCATGAACAAAAAAATTATAACATTTATTGCTATAATATCACTACTTTTAGCATATACTAGTAATTGTATAGCTGCATCAATTAGTGAACTGAATGAACAAAAAGAGCAAGCACAAAATGAAAAAGACCAAGTCACCGAGCAAAGACAAAATGCAGAAAGTGAACTAGATACAATAAATGCACAAATTTCAAGTATCGAAGCTGAAATATTTAGCTTACAAAACCAATTAGATGAATTAAATTCTTCTATAACTCAAAAAGAGCAAGAAATAGAAGAAAAGCAAGCGGAGCTAGATCATAAAGAAGACCTACTAAAAACTAGAATGGTTGCTATGTATAAAGGTGGAGGTACAACATATTTGGATGTACTTCTTGGTTCAAGCAACTACATAGAAATGTACACAAAATATAATGCTATTCAAACAATAGCAGAAAAAGATACAGAGCTTATTAATGAGGTATCTCAGCAAAAAGCAGATATAGAAAATCAAAAACAAGAACTTGAAAATAATAAAGCACAAGTTGAAAGTGTAAAAAGTGAGACAGATGCAAAAAATGCTGAACTTAAGGCTGCAAAAGTTGCTAAACAAAGCACAATAAGTCAATTATCAGCAGAAGAACAAGCTTTACAACAAAAAATAGAGGAATTTGAACAAGCAATAGAAAAAGCTCAACAAGAAATTGCAGATGCAACTCAAGGTGCGGGTGGATACGAAGGAGCTTTTACTGGAGGACGTTTTGAATGGCCTTTATCGTATAGTTATAATAGAATAACATCAATATTTGGCAATAGAACAGCACCTACAGCAGGAGCGTCAACAAACCATGGAGCAATAGATATAGGTGTAAGTTATGTTCCAGTATATGCACCAGCTAATGGAAAAGTAATATTAGCACAATGGGTTTCGGGATATGGAAATTACATAATGATAGACCATGGTAGTGGATACTATACAGCATTTGGACATTTATCACAGTTTACAGTATCTGTTGGCACAGTTGTTTCTACAGGTCAACAAATAGCAGTATCAGGAAACACTGGCATTAGTACAGGACCACACTTACATTATGAAGTTTATGTAGGTGGAAGGAGCAAAGGATACAGAGTTGATCCGTTGCAATGGACTAACCATCCAAGTTTGATTTATAGTTAATACCTTGGGTTGCAATATGGGATAAAATGTGATAAAACTTATGTCTACATAACATTAGATATATAACTTTTGTAAATTATCAAAAGTTATTGTAAAATGAAAACTAGAGGAGGCAAAAAGATTAATGAGAAATAAAATAGCTAGGACAATTACTGTGCTAATTTTAACTACTCTTATATTATCTTCGTGCCTCTATTTTGTTAGAGCAGCAGAAGATACAGCTACTTTAAGCGAGAACACAAATGAAATTTCAAATAATACAGTAAATTCATTGTCTTTAAACGAGCAAAAAGAGCAGGTTGAAGAAGAACTTGCAAAAGCCGAAGAACAATTAACATATGTTCAAGAAGAGCTAAGTGAAGCAGTTGTGCAACTTCAAGAAATGGATGACAAAATAAACGAATACCAAGCAACATTAGATCAAGTAAATAGTCAGTATGAAGAATTGCAACAAAAGGTAGCAGAGTCAGAAGCACAGCTTCAAGAAGCTCAAGAAAAATACGAGAAAAAACTTAATCTTTTAAAAAGTCGACTTGTTGCTATATACAAAAATGGAGAAACTAAATATTTAGATGTTTTAATGAACTCAAAGAGCATAATAGACTTTGTGTCAAAATATTATGCAATACAAAGAATAGCTGAGATCGACTCACAAACAATTGATGAATTAGAACAAACCAAACAAGAATTAGAAAAAATAAATAATGAACTAGAAGAAGACAAGGCTCAAATGAAAATAGCAAAAGTTGAAGCCGAGAAGCAAACCGTAGTACTTACAAATACAAGAACGGTATACGAAAATCAAAAAAATAGTTTGTCTGAAAGTGAAAAGCAATTAAATGCTCAAATAGAAACATACAAAAAACAGCAGGAAGAATTAGAAAATTTAATACAATATACCATAAATGGGTCAACATATGAACTAAAATATTCTGGTGGAGTAATGATTTGGCCAACTTTAGAAAGTTCATATATAACATCTCCATATGGCTCAAGACTTCATCCTATACAAGGTGTAATCAAAAATCACGATGGAATAGATATTGGTGGTTCTACGGGCGACCCAGTATATGCAGCAGCTGATGGAATAATAATATATTCAGCTTTTAATACTGGTGGATATGGCAATATGGTAATGATAGACCATGGATTAAATAGTGAAGGAGTAAAAATTGTTACTCTATATGCCCATGGAGATAAACTTTTAAAAAGCGTTGGTGAGACTGTTAAACAAGGTGACGTAATAATGGAAATGGGTTCAACAGGAAATTCAACAGGACCTCACGTTCACTTTGAAGTAAGAGAAAACGGTTCTCACGTTGATCCAAAAAATTATTTATCTGCTAGTTAATAAAGGAAAATATAGAAATACTTTCCGCTCGCTTGAATATTCAAAAACATTTATTAAAACTAAGAATAAGAAGCAGAGCTGTGAATTGTAGCAATTATAATGGAAGTTAGTTTTAATTGCAATTAAATAGAAATTTGATAGTTAACTTTGAAAGGAGAAATATGAATATAAACAAGAAAAAACAAGGCAATTCAATATATAAAACAATTATGACTATTATTGCTACTGCAATAATAACATCTATAGTAACTATAGTATGGATATATGGTAGTGCTGAACTTAGTTCAACCGAAAGTGCCATAGGAAGTGCAGCAAAATCTAGTAGTTTGTCAGCAAAACTATCTGTTATAAGAAATAAAATAGACCAAGAATACATAGGTGAAATAGACGAAAATGACTTAATAGAAGGAGCGATAAAAGGCTATGTATCAGGCTTAAATGATGAATATACAGAATATTTAACAGTGGATGAAATGTCTAGCTTTACAGAAGACATAGAAGGCGAATTTGTTGGAATAGGTGTATATATTACAAAAGATACAGAAAACAACACAATTTTAGTTTATGGAACAATACAAGATTCTCCAGCACAAGTAGCAGGTTTAAAAACAGGTGACATAATAACAAGCGTTGACGGAGTAGAATGCAATGGGGACGACTATGACACTATAACTAATAGCATAAAAGGAGTAGAAGGAACTAAAGTCACAATAGGCATTTTAAGAGATGGAGAAGAATTAAGCTTTGAAATAGAAAGAAAAACTGTAGAAGTAAAACACGTTACATCACAGAAGTTAGAAAACAATATAGGATATATTTACATTTCAAGTTTTGAAGGTGATGTATCATCTCAATTTGAAGAAGCATACAATGATTTAGCTAACCAAGGAATAACATCATTAATAATTGACATAAGAAATAATGGCGGTGGAATAGTAGATGAATCACTTGATATAGCAGAAATGATGACAGATAAAGGGCAAACCCTATTAATAGAATCAGACAAAAATGGTGAGGAAGAAGTTATAAAAGCTGAAAAAGATAAAACTATAACAATGCCTATAGTTCTTCTTGTAAATGAATATTCAGCAAGTGCATCAGAAATTTTAGCAGGTATACTAAAAGAAAACGTAGAAAACGCTACATTAATTGGTAACACAACATATGGTAAAGGTGTTATACAAACCTTATATCCATTAACAGACGGAAGTGGAATAAAAATAACAACAAATGAATATTTTACACCAAATCACAATACAATTAATAAAATAGGTGTAGAACCAGACATAAAAGTAGATGACTACTTATTCCTAGGAACATTGGACTTAGATAATGATACACAGATTAAAAGGGCAATGGAAGAGCTGTTACAATAAGTCATTATAATTCACAGTTTAATTTTATTACTTAAGCTACAATATACATTCCTCCGCG
>CAMMLF010000103.1 GCA_946497585.1 uncultured Clostridium sp. | reverse complement strand
ACAAACAAATGTTTACAAATAAAAATAAAAGTGTTATAATGACAATAGATATTTTAGAAATGGAGGTATTAAAGTGAACAGTAAATATGATAAAGTATATATTGCAATAGATTTAAAAAGTTTTTATGCCTCCGTAGAATGTCAGGAAAGAGGTTTGAATCCAATTACAACAAATTTAGTTGTAGCTGATAGTAGTAGAACTGAAAAAACAGTTTGCCTTGCTGTAAGCCCATCATTAAAACAATATGGAATACCAGGAAGAGCAAGATTATTTGAAGTTATACAAAAAGTAAATGAAATAAATGCTCAAAGAAAAATTAATGCTCCAGGACATAAATTTACTTGCTCATCTTATGATGATATTGCATTAAAGAAAAATAATGATTTGGAATTAAGTTATATTATTGCCCCACCAAGAATGAGTTATTATATGGAATATAGCACTAGAATTTATAATATTTATTTAAAATGGTTTTCAGCTGATGATATATATGTTTATTCTATTGATGAAGTATTTATAGATGTAACTCATTATTTACAAACTTATAAAATAACACCAAGAGAGTTAGTTACTAAAGTTATTAAAAATGTATATGATGAAACTGGAATAACAGCAACGGCAGGAATAGGAACTAATTTATACCTTTGTAAAGTGGCTATGGATATTGTTGCAAAACATATAACACCAGATAAAAATGGGGTAAGGATTGCTGGATTAGATGAAATGACATATAGAAAATACTTATGGAATCATAGACCATTAACAGATTTTTGGAGAGTAGGAAAGGGTATATCAAGAAAACTAGAAAAAAACGGTATATTTACTATGGGAGATGTAGCTCGTACTTCAGAAAAAAACGAGGAATTGCTATATAAACTATTTGGTATAAATGCAGAATTGTTAATTGATCACGCATGGGGATATGAACCATGTACGATTGAAAGCATAAAAGCGTATAAACCAGTAACGAATAGTATAAGTTCAGGACAAGTATTACATTGTCCATATAATTATGAAGATACAAAATTAATAGTAAAAGAAATGACAGAGCTTCTTACATTAGATTTAGTAAAAAAGAATTTAGTTACAAGTAAAATGGTTTTAACTATAGGATATGATATTGAAAATCTATCCAATCCTGAAATAAGTAAATCGTATTTGGGAGAAGTTACATTAGACCATTATGGAAGAAAAGTTCCAAAATCTGCACATGGTACTATAAATATAGACCACAAGACATCATCTACAAAAATAATAACTGACTATGTAATGAAACTTTATGAAAGTATAATTAACAAAAAATTATTAGTTAGAAGAATAAATATTACAGCTGAAGATGTTGTAAATGAAGATGATTATAAAAATAACAAGAAATTTGAACAAATAGACTTATTCATAGATTATAATGAAATTGAAAAACAACAAAAAAAAGAAAAATTAGAAAAAGAATTGCAAAAAGCAGTATTGGATATAAAAACAAAGTATGGAAAAAATGCAGTTTTAAAGGGAATGAATTTTATTGAAGGTGGAACTACAATAGAAAGAAATGGACAAATTGGAGGACATAAAAGTTAGAGAAAAAGGAGATGGTTAAGTGAAATACGATAGACAATATGATGATATAATAAATTTACCACATCATATATCACAAAAACATCCACAAATGTCTTTGTATGCTCGTTCAGCACAGTTTGCCCCCTTTGCAGCATTAACAGGATACGAAGATGCTATAAAACAAACTTCAAGAGAAACTAGTGAGAAAATAGATATTGATGATGAATTAAAATCAATATTGGATAGTAAATTACAAATAATTATGGAACAGATAAAAAATAAACCTGAAATATCAATTACATATTTTATTCCTGATTTAAAGAAAAATGGTGGCTCATATATAACAGTTACAGGTATTGTAAAAAAGATAGATTTATATAATCAACATATATATTTAGCTAATGATACAGAAATACCAATAAATGATATAATCAATATTTCAGGAGAAATATTCAAAATGTATGAGTAATAGAACTATTTGTATGTATGAAATATTGTAAAAGATAATAAGTATGTTACTAAAATAGATAATGAAAATAATATTAAAAGAAAAGTAAAAATGTATATAAAAATAGATTCCTCTGAATTTAATCTTTGGAATCTATTTTTATATTCTCTATATCGAAAATCGGATCATTAAAAAATTCGCCTAAAGTAATATTTAGTCCTTCACAAATTAAGTATAAAGTATCTATTCTAGGATAAGTAATTCTATTTCTAAAAAAATCATTAAGCAAAGAAGGATTAAGTCCAGCAGCACAAGAAACTTCATATTTTGAATTTTTGTCTTTTTCTTCCATTATGTTTTTTAATCGTAACTTTATAGCTTCATTTAATTGCATTTTTTACTCCTCCCATCCCTTTAAAATCATAAAAAATTATAACAATATTTTATGTCCTACATTGCGTTTATAAACGCATAAAGAAAATAAAAAGGCAAAAAATGCCAATTAATTTTTTTGAAATACTTGCAATAAAAAATTTCTAGTAGTAAAATATAAAAAGTCTATGCGTTAAAAAACGCATAGAAAAAATACATATTCGACAAATTACAACAAACATTGCAAATAAAATGTAATTGGGAATATTGTATTTAAAAATAAATATTAAAGTGAGATGATGTGTGTTTTGAGAATATGGGAAAGAATCAAAGTTAATGATACTGTTATATATAATAATGAAAAGTACATAGTTTTAGAAATATTTGAGTATGATAAAACTAAATATGCAAATTTAAAAAATTTAAAAACTGGTGAAATATGTAGAACGCGATTACAGAGCTGTAAAATTGAAGAAAACTAGAAAAATACCAATTTAACTTTTTCTAGTTTGTTCTTCAAAAATATGTGTAATAGAAGAATCTATAAATTCTTGATTACTTTTAGATAATTTATTATACATTAAAAATATATCATGTTTTTCGATAGGAATAATACTATCATTATCAGATGGAAAAGAATCATCAAATAGTGTATTAGGACTTATTCCTAAATAATTACATACATTTAAAAGTAATGTTACACTACCAGGAGAAATTCCCCTTTCAATAGCGCTAATATGTTTTGGAGTAACTCCACATTTTTCTGCTAAATCATCTTGGGTAACATTACGAGCAATTCCAGCTTCCTGTAACCTCATACCGAAGTTAGATAAAGCCTTATCTATATTGAACATATTTATTACCATTAAAACTATATCAAAAAAATATTGGTAAAAGAACAGTATTACATTTTATATTATATGCAGAAGTAAAATACAATATTCTCACTAAAATTAGGAAAAGATTATATATATTAACAAATGAAACATAAAACATAGTTACAAATGAAATTAAATCAATTCCAGAAGGGAGGTAATATATATATTAGAAGATACATTTTGTGGAAATAAAGAATATCTATCAAAATGTAATGTAGTATTAATCCGTCAGCATTGTAGAATCGAAATAAAAGAAAGATGAAAAAATATGTATAAAATAATAATTGTAGAAGGTACTAACCAAAGTTATAAAGAGTTAGTAAAAGGAAAACAGCATAACATTGAGTATGTGAAAAAAGATAATTTAGACAATAAATTACAGAGAAAAGAATATGACATAATTTATATACCAAAAGAATCTGTAAGAAATGAATTAATAGATAAAACTTTAAATGACTACGAAATTGTACCAAATATTTTGAAAAAATTAGATTTGAATAGTGATTATATTACTTTAACTAATATTCAAGTATTAAATAAACTAATACTAGACAATATTGATATAATTCAATTCAAAAATAATTTTGAAATAACTTTAATAGCGTGTGAAATAAGAAAAAAACTAACAAGTGAACAAACATATTTAACAGATAAAGAAATTACTCTAATAGACAGAATAAGAAAAAATATTATACTAAATTTAGTAATTGTTAGGAACTATTCTGGTAGAAGTATCTGGAGAACAATAAAATACTTATTTAGTAAGAAAAAGATACAAAAGCTGTTTTTTGAAAAAATTGAAAACAATATTAAAAATGACATAAAAGAAATTGAAAAAATAAGCGATAATTAAAGGAGAATAGTAAAGTGGAAAAAGTTAAAGTTTTAATTGCGGATGACAATGTACCTTTTTGTGAGGTATTAAAAAAATATTTATCACAATTTGATGACATTGAAGTTGTCGGTATTGCGAATAGTGATGAAGAAGAAATATTATTAATTCAAAAATTAGATATTGATATTATAATTACTGATCTAATGAGAAATCATAAATATAGTGGGTTAGATATTATAAAAGATTGTAACCAATTACATAAAAAAATAGATTTTATTATTATATCTGCTGCTTACGAAGATATTAATTTACTTAAAGATGTAAAATATGCAGGATATATAAGAAAGCCTATTTTTGATTATTCTATAATCTTAAATGAAATTAGGAGAGTATTTAGAGAAAATAGACAAGTTGCAATATCACAAGAAAAACATTTCAAAAAAGTAAACATATTAGATAAAATAATAAATTTTTTAAGAACAACTAGAGTATAAAAAGAAAAAATAATAAGATATGAAACAATATAAATAGCAAAACTAAACTAATATATATAATAATATACATGAAAATTCTTTTTTAAAAGTAGTAAAAATATATTAAAAGGAGAATTTTTTATGGGAAGTATAGGAATAGTAAGAAGAATTGATAAATTAGGAAGAATAACTTTAGCAAAAGAAGATAGAACGGTTTTAGGAATTAATGAACAAGACCCTGTCGTAATGGTTAGGGAAGGTAATGAAATAAAAATTAAAAAATACGAAAAGGATTGCATGTGTATTTTTTGTTCAGAAGAAATCCAAGAAGATACAGGCATTAGAATAGGGGATAGACATATATGTCTAAACTGTGTATCTAAAATAGAAGAAAAAATAGCAAAATAATTTTTTTGCCTATTATGGTGCGTACTAAACAACAAAAAACAAATAACCTTGTAGCAAAAGTTATTTGTTTAATCAAAATATTTATCAGTATTTTCAAATAATTGTTCATAACTAATATTAAGAACTTTGCAAATTGCTTTTTGCTCGAAATCTCTTATGAATAGTGTATTACACTCTATCCTGGAAATGTCAGAGTGATATAGGTTTACACCAAGCAAAATTAATTTGTCAGATAAGTCCCTTTGAGATAGTCCTCTCAATTCTCGATATTTCTTTATATTAGAACCGAACAATGTTATAGTTTCCGTTAAATGTTTTGGTTTTCATGTTAGTATTATTACTCCTTAAAAATAAATTATATACATATAATACTATATTTTTTGTTAAAAATTGGTGCGTACCATATAGCAAAACGAAAAGGAGAAAAATGAGAATATTATTTAGAAATGAAACGATAATCTCAAAAGAAAAAATTACTAAAACTGATAAATATGCTAAAGTACATAGAATCAAATTGACAGATGTTTTAAAAACAATTATGTGTCTAACTATTATAATATGTTCATTCATACTATTAAAAAGAGGAGAATATGATGCAATAATTTATATAGGTTTTGCAATATGGGGGTTAAGAGATACATATAAAAGATTCAATATAGTTTCAAAAAGTGGAAAACTAATTTATGAGTTTTATGATGATTTCTTTGAAGTAAAAACAAAAGATATTATTTTAAAAGTAGATTATGAAGTTATCAAAAAAGTTATAACAGAACAGGATGTTTACTATATTATTTTAGAAAAGTGTGGACTATTTTTAGATAAA
>CAMMLF010000102.1 GCA_946497585.1 uncultured Clostridium sp. | reverse complement strand
AAAATATTGATATATAAAGGAAAATAGCATTTGAGGAATTACCTCACCTCGACCATTTTAAAGGATTTTTTAAGAAATTCTAGAAAATTTCAAAAAAGTCTAAATTGAGAAAAAGCAGATGTCTGTAGGATTACAGCACCTGCTTTTAATTTTGTCAAATTCTCTAAAATTCTTGAAAATGCTGAAAAAATTTCAAGAACAAATTTCAAAAATTATTTTTTTATCTAAAAAAATTTCCAAAAAATTTCAAGAATAGCAATCCCTTATCCAGTCTGGGTTAGGAGGACTACTTATGCTAACTTTTGTACCTCATAAAATAAGTGAAGAATACAAAAAAGTAGAATTTTATCGTGTTAATAAAGAACTTTGTGATAACGAATTATACAAAGATTTAAAGCCTACATCAATTTTATTATATGCACTTTTATGTGATAGATTATCTGTTTCCTATGCTAATGAAAACCAAGACAACAATTTCAAAAACAAATTGCATTACTATGATGAAAATGAAGATGTATATGTTATTTATACGAGAATCGATTTAGAAAAGAAATTACATATTGGTAAACAATCTTTATGTTCTGCATTCAAAGAACTTGTTAAAGCTAATTTAATTAGAGAATTAAGGCAAGGAAAAAATAAACCTAATAAAATTTATGTAGGAAAGACTATATCAGAAATAAAAGAAGAATTTGTAAATTGGAAGGCTGAGAATCAGACTTCAGGAAATCCGCTTTTAAGCTCTCAGGATGTCTTAAAATCAGATGCAAATAAAAATAATATATTAAATAAAAAGAATAATTATTCAAATTATAATGGTAGAGATTATTCTAATATGGATTGGAGCAAATTATATGCAAATTCTAATTTTTGAAATGGATAGTTTTAATTTTATAGGAGGTTTTGTATGGAAAATTTAAGAGAAAAATTAGAATATCATCAAGAAAAAGATTATTTGGTACCTAATGTAGCAATAAAAAATAATTTAGGTAATTATCAACTTGGAAAATATGGATATTTAAGACTTTACTATCTAAAAAAGAATAAAAAAGGTTATTATACAGATTTAATGCTAGAAGGAAGATTGCCAAAACATATTGCAAATATTGATAAAGAAGCAAATATGCAAGTAAAAAATATAATTAAAAACTTGGCTAAAGCTAATAATGTTGATGAAATGTTGAAACAGAATAGCCCTTTTGAATGGGTAAGATTAATGAATAATTTTAAAAATACTGCTGAAGAAATTGTTTTAAAAGAATTAATTTATAACTAGATATTAGGAGGAATAAAAAATGGGTAATTTTAGAGATGTAAATGATGATATATTAAGAGATTGGCTTAGTATTAGAGAACAAGAAGTATTTTGTACTTTAACAGGCGAAGATAAAAAGCACTATATCTATTTTGATGAGTTGTCTGAGAATATTTTAAAAAATGTACCTAAACAAAATCAAAAGTATGTTAAGAAACAATTAGAAATATTGGATAAGAATTTTATGGATTATCTAAGTTATTGGAATGAGAAGTATTATAGAAATGGTTTTGTTGATGGAGTGCAGATAATTAGTGGGTGTACTGAAGAAAAATAATTAAATTCAAGAGCCGTCCAGAGTTTCTTCTCTGGACGGCCATTGATATGGAAACAATTACTGTATAGTGCCTACATCGGTATTATGACTTCTGATATATTCAAGCATTTGAGCAAAAGTTTCATCATCTTCATATAGCTTTTTGTCATATTCATACCAAATGTCAAAAGCGGTTTTTGCACCGTCGGCTACCATTTGTTGTGTTTTTGCAGATTTAAATACAACGTTGCTTTCTTGGTCTTCAAGAGGATTTTGACATCCCATATCTTGATAAACTTTAGCCTGTATGTCAGCTTCTAGTTTATCGCAGTGATATGCAAAAACAGCTTCTCTAGTCTGCTTAGAATCAAATTCCAAAAACAGAGAAATGATTTCGTCTTTTTTGACCAAATCGCCAACAAGTTTTGCAAAAGCTTCATGCTCTTTTTGCATTTTTTCCTCTGGCAAAACATTATCAAAAGGAGTAATGTCACCAATGATGACTTC
This sequence comes from uncultured Clostridium sp., assembly GCA_946497585.1. GTDB lineage: Bacteria > Bacillota > Clostridia > TANB77 > CAG-508 > CAG-793. Next base: position 3,724 of record CAMMLF010000102.1, on the reverse strand, counting down.
TCCTAATTCATGTATCACCAGCATTTTTATAACCTTGTATAGGTCGATATTACACTTGAATTCAGAATCCAAGCTAATTGCCAAAATACAGGTGCCATAAATATGCTCGGCAACACTCTCAAGGCGTTCTTTTTTTACATTCCAGTGTTGTTCATCCCAACCTTTCCGAATTTTGTATTTTAGCTGTGTAGCTAAAAGATAGAACCTCATTGCATTTTTAATTCTGCTTTCTTCCATAGCGAACCTCCTCAATAATTATTGCGGTGTATATTTTCGTATATGTAAACTCCTTAAGGAGATTGAAAAAGATTAACATAAGAATTATATCATAAAAAGCTACTAAAATCTATAAAATATAATAAATTTTATAATCTAGTTAAATCCAAAATCCATTCAATCCATCCTCGAATTGTTGATGCTCTTCTTTTGTAAGTACTTTCACTTTCTATATTATACAAATTACAATGTTTCATTATTTCTATTGTATCTATAGTTGATGGTTTATCCGAACTCTTAAAATATAAATCTAAATAATCATAAAATGCTTTATGTTTTAATATTAATTTAACAAATTCTATTTGCCTTTGTTTGTATCTTAAATTTAAAACTTTTCTTCCTAATTCATTTAATTTAAAGACTATATTTTCATCATTTTTTTCCTTGTCTACCAATCCTAAATATCTTGCAGCGTCTGTATAGTAATTAGTTTGTCTTTCATCAAATGCATAATTTTCAGTAATATCACTTTTTGTTTTAGGTTCATCTAATAATAATTCACACAGATTAATTACTCTATCAAAACAATCTGCTTGTGGAAATGGTATATCTGGTTCTTCATAAAAATCATTAATATTATTAAAAGTATCTTCAATATCTTGTATTTCTATTTCTGTATCTTCTATGCTGTATTTTTTGCTTTTCACAAACTTAATAGAGCTGTAATCTTCGTCTTTTTCAAATTTATACTCATACACATTGAAAATCCCATTAGAATATACCATATAAATTGGTCTAACAGGTTTGTTTATTTTACTTTTCCAAAGTCTATATGGATAATATAATTGTCTAACCATAAAATCATCTGAAATTACATTTTTAGCTTCAACTAACGCTAAACTATTTATCCCCTCAAATCCACCATCAATTTCAATTCTCGAATTTTGCACTGAAACATTAATATATTCTGTTTCTTTTTCATTTTTACTAATCTTAAATTCAAAATTGCCAGAACCCATTTTACCACTTATAGTAGGAACAAGTTTTTCCTCTTCTAAAAAATCTTTTAATATTTGTGTTATATATGCACAATTAATTGCTAGTGCTTCGCTTGTTATATTGTTGTAATCTAAACTTTGAATATACTCTGGAAAACTAATTTTAATAATTTCTTCATCTTCTGTTTCTTCAAACTTCTTATAAGTTTGAAATTTTGCAATCATATAACTATTGCTTGTAATAGGCAATATTGCTAATTTATTATCTTTAAATAATTCAGGAAGATTTGCACTATTATCAAACTTTGTCATTAGTCTAGCTTCTCTATATTCATTTATTTGTTTGGCAGTTATTTTAAAATATCCTTTTTGATTAATTTCTTCTAGTATATTATATTTATCAAATAATAATTGCCAAGCTTCTTTATTAGTTGTGCATCTACTCATAATTTCTTATTAACACCTCACTTACTGCACCTCTATTATTACCATTACTATTAATTGCTCTTTTTGCTTTAATAGTAACAATGTTATAGTCTTTATATAGTTCTCTAATAAATTCACAATCTGAATTTGATAACAAAAATTTAACACCTTTTTTATTAAGTAAATCACAAAGTTCCTTTAATCTTATTTGTTCATTTTCTCCAAATCCACTTTCATTATATCCTGTAAAATTAGATGTTTTTGATATTGGTGCATAAGGTGGATCAAAATACACAAAATCGTCTTTCTTTGCAGTTTTAACTGTTTTTTCAAAATCACCATTCAAAAATTTTATGTTAGCTTCATTAAAATATTTACTTACAGCTCTTAATGTAATATCATTTACTATGTTTGGATTCTTATAGCTGCCAAATGGGGAATTAAATTCTCCCATACTATTAACTCTATATAATCCATTATAGCAAGTTTTATTTAAGTATAGCACTCTAGCTGCTCTATCAATACCAGTCAATTTATTGTATTTTTGAGGTTCTCTATCTAATTCTCTAATTTTATAATAACATTCTGAAGTATTTGAATAAACATCTGTGTTAGACAACTTTTCTATTAATTCTTCAACATTATTTTGTATTACACTATATAAATTTATTAGTTCTTTATTAATGTCATTTACTATCGCTTGTTTGGGTTGAAGTTCAAATAATACTGCCCCACCGCCTACAAAAGGTTCATAATATGTATTAAATTTCTTTGGACAATATTTTTTGATTTCAGTTAGTAATTGTCTTTTCCCACCTACCCATTTTACAACAGGTGCTACTAATTTATTAATTTTTTGTCCAGACATTATTAACCTCCTTTCCATTTTCAAAAATATAATATCACAACTTAAATAAATAATCAATATTTTTTGTAAAACTTTTGTTCGTATTTGATGTGTCAAACAGATTAGTTCACACGAATACTTTGATTGCTTGCTAAGACAAAAAAATTCATTTTTCTATAAAATTAATCTCTTTTAAAAAGCACAAATTTAAGTACATAAAAAGTTGTTTTGGTAATAAATAATGTACCATTAATACCTGATACAATAACATTTTATCTATATAAATTCTGTAAATAGTAGGTATAAAAACTTTTTTAATAATTTGTATTTCTGCATAAATGATATGGTTTAGCAATAGATTTAACTTTTTTTGAATATACAAAAAAGAAATCATTTATATCTATTGGATTAGTATTAATCAATTTATTATGTGTATATTCTATTACAACTATTTGACTTGCTCTAATCTCAACTTCATATTTTGAAGAAATCTCTATATGCTTTTCTGAGTCAATAATATTAGATAGTTCATCATTATACTCTAATATATCTAAAGCTCTTAAAGTTTGAGGAATCTTGTAGTCAGCACATCCAATCAAATTAGAATAATCGACCTTGATTCCTTCTAATTCTTCTCTAATATGTAAAATATCAGAAGTTAATAATTGAGCTAATTTATAAAAATATATTATCTTACCATCATAGTTTCTTTCATCTTTAAAAGACTCAAAATTACTTATTATGATATCAAATAATTGAGTATCTGAAGTTATATTTTTTATGAATTCATAAAAATTCCCTTTCATTCTTTCATTTACTATTTTACTAATACCTACTATTGTTTTATATCTTTCTTCTAATAGTGGAATATCTACATTACCTTTTAACATTTTTTTAAATTTATTTAAACTAATATTACTAAAATCTGTACTTTTAGTTTTCTTCACATATTTAAGCATAACATATAAAAGAGCATCAGAACCATCTTTAATACCTTCTTCTGTATCTATCATCCATTTAGGTTGTCCCCAAAACGAATAAACAATAGATTCAAAAACAAGTAAAAAATTAATAATTGTTTCTACATCCAATTCTAATAAATCATAAGGATTATGCATTAACCAATTTTTCAAATTATTACAATCAATATTATTTATGAATTTATCTAATTTACCATAATTTATTTTAACATATTTACTATTATCAACAACATATTGACATGAACTTCTAATTTTAT
>CAMMLF010000101.1 GCA_946497585.1 uncultured Clostridium sp. | reverse complement strand
TCTTCTTCAATGGTGGAAAAGAAGAACCTTTCAAAGGAGAAGATAGAATATTAGTACCTTCACCAAAAGTAGAAACATATGATATGAAACCTGAAATGAGTGCGTATGAAGTAACAGAAAAAGTTGTAGAAGCAATAAATTCAGAAAAATATGATACAATTATTTTAAACTTTGCAAACCCAGACATGGTTGGACATACAGGAAATCTAGAAGCTGCTGAAAAAGCAATTGAAGCAGTAGACGAATGTGTTGGAAAAATAATTGATGCATTAAACAAACATGAAGGAAAAGCATTAATTACAGCTGACCATGGAAATGCAGAGCAAATGATAGATTATAAAACAGGTGAACCATTTACATCACATACAACAAATCCAGTTCCACTAATATTATATGGAATGGAAAATGTTAAAATAAAAAATGGTAAACTTGCAGATTTAGCACCAACAATGCTAGATATGATGGGATTAGAAAAACCAGCAGAAATGACAGGAGAAAGTTTACTTGTAAGATAATGAGAATTAATTGAAACTAGCAATTAGAGTGATATTGAAACTAGCGTATTTAGCTAAGAAATAGTATGGCAATTTATAAAGAATAAAAAAATACCTGCATTACTATAAAAATTAAGGGAGGTGAGTTCTTTGCCAAAGAAGGAAGTACAAAAGATATATCAAGAAATACAAAATATATTATTTAGCCTAATACCTGAAAAATGGGAAAGCATATATTTATATGCTTCAGTCATAAAAGGTAGAGGAGAAATGTACTTCTATTACTTCCCTAAAAAAACAATTTTAAAGGCAAAACCAATAAATTGCTATGAAGTAGCACAAAAATTTGGAATAGATGAAGAACAATACAATATATTATTAAGTAGATTATATGAAAAAATAAAAGAACTTAATAATTTATCTGTAAGAAAATGGACCAATATCACAATTAGTGTTGTCAACTGTCTTTTTACAGTCGAATATAATTTTAATGATTTAACACATTCATTATATACAGATGAACAAAGACATATATATTGGGAATATAAATATTTACATACGCCAATAGAAAGTATGAATAAGAAAAATCAAGCATTAGTTAGGTACTATCAAGAAGAAGGCGAAAAGCCTCTTGTCTACACAGAAGGAATATATAGAAATGAAGATGGAACAAATGTCCAAAGTGAGCTTGCTAAAAAGCCTTGGGAAAAGTTCCAAAAACAAGAAGTGTATGAAACAAATGTAAATAGCATAAATGAAAAAGAATATTCCGAAATTGGGAAAAATAAAAAAATAGAATTTGAAAATCTAAAAATTAATAAATTCGGAATTAAAAATAAAACAAAAAAATTATCAAACGAATTTGAAGATGATATAAACTCAAATTTACAGGTAAAAAATCCAATATTAAAATTTTAAATAAAATTAAAATCAAGGAGGAATACAAAATGAACTATTCAAAAGAACTAGAAGACATGTGTGTAGTAAAAAAAGGTGTAAATCATGGAGCAGCACCAATACCAGAAGAAGGAAAATGGGTTAAAGCAAGTGAAATAAAAGATATTTCAGGCTTAACACATGGTGTTGGCTGGTGTGCACCACAACAAGGAGCTTGTAAATTAACACTTAATGTAAAAGATGGTGTAATTCAAGAAGCTTTAATAGAAACAATAGGATGTTCAGGAATGACACATTCAGCAGCTATGGCAGGTGAAATATTAACAGGAAAAACAATACTAGAAGCATTAAATACAGACTTAGTATGTGATGCCATAAATACAGCAATGAGAGAATTATTCTTACAAATAGTATATGGAAGAACACAAACTGCATTCTCAGAGGGTGGACTTCCAGTAGGAGCAGGACTAGAAGACTTAGGAAAAGGTCATACATCACAAGTAGGAACAATTTATTCAAGCACATTAAAAGGACCAAGATATTTACAATTAACAGAAGGATACATAGTAGAACTTGGACTAGATAAAGATGACCAAATAATTGGTTACAAATATGTACATATGGGCAAAATGATGGATAACATCAAAAAAGGAATGGATGCAATGGAAGCAATAGAAAAAGCATCTGGAACATATGGAAGATTTGATGAGGCAGTTAAGACTATAGACCCAAGAAAAGAGTAATTGCAAACAAATTAAAAGCAGCATCTTGCGTTGTCAAACATCGCAAAAACTTTTTCGATATACAAAAGCGTATAATCTCAAAAGTTTTTACTCGTTTTCCTAGCAATATACTACTTTTAATTCGTTTTAAGTTTTTACTTTGGGGACGGACCAAAACGTAAAACTTGATAGAGAGCAAAAAATTGATAAATTGCTTATATTAAAAATGATTAATGTGTACAATAATATTATTAATTAGGAGGAAAATTAAATGGCAGTAACATTTGAAAGTTATGAAAGAAGAATAAATCAAATAAAACCAGTTATGGAAAAATACGGAATAAAAGATTTTGAAGATGCTTTAAAAATATGTACAGACAAAGGATTTAATCCATATGAAATAGTTAAAGGAGTACAACCAATTTGCTTTGAAAATGCATGCTGGGCATATACTCTAGGTGCAGCAATAGCTATAAAAAAAGGATGTACAAAAGCAGCAGATGCAGCTAAAGCAATAGGCGAAGGCTTACAAGCTTTCTGTATCCCAGGTTCAGTTGCAGATGACAGAAAAGTTGGATTAGGACATGGAAACTTAGCATCAATGTTATTATCAGAGGACACAAAATGCTTTGCATTCTTAGCAGGACATGAAAGCTTTGCAGCAGCAGAAGGAGCAATTGGAATTGCAAATTCAGCTAACAAAGTTAGAAAAACTCCTCTAAGAGTTATATTAAATGGTCTTGGAAAAGACGCAGCTCAAATAATTTCAAGAGTAAATGGATTTACATATGTAAAAACAGATTTTGACTACTACACAGGTAAAGTTAATGTTGTAGAAGAAATCGCTTACTCAAATGGAGATAGAAGTAAAGTTAGATGTTATGGTGCAAACGATGTTAGAGAAGGTGTAGCTATAATGTGGCTAGAAGATGTAGATATATCTATAACAGGTAACTCTACAAACCCAACAAGATTCCAACATCCAGTTGCAGGAACATACAAAAAAGAAAGATTAGAAGCAGGAAAGAAATACTTCTCAGTTGCATCAGGTGGTGGAACAGGAAGAACATTACACCCAGACAATATGGCAGCAGGTCCAGCTTCATATGGTATGACAGATACTATGGGAAGAATGCACTCTGATGCACAATTCGCAGGTTCTTCATCAGTACCAGCACACGTTGAAATGATGGGACTAATTGGAATGGGTAATAACCCAATGGTTGGCGCTTCAGTTGCAGTAGCAGTTGCAGTTGAGGAAGCTATGAAATAGATAAAAACTAGGAGCAAAACTCCTAGTTTTTCAAAAGGAGAGGAAAATATGGAGAAACCAGAATTATTAGCACCAGCAGGTTCATACGAAAAAGCAAAAGTAGCATTCAAATATGGAGCAGATGCAATTTATTGTGGAACAGGAGCATTATCACTAAGAAGCAGAGCAGAAGTAGATAATGAAGAATTAGCTAATACAATAAAATATGCACATAACATTGGCAAAAAAGTATATGCCGCTATAAACATATATGCACAGGATAGTATGTATGAAGAGATTGCAAATCAAGTAAAAATATTAAATAAACTAGCAGTAGATGGAATAATTGCATCAGATGGTGGAGTAATAGATTTAATAAGAGAACTAGCACCAGATATTCCAATACACATAAGTACTCAAGCAAATACTTTAAGTAGCCACACAGCTAACTTTTGGTACAGAAATGGAGCAAAAAGAGTAATACTTTCAAGAGAAATGAATAAAGAGCAAATAAAATACTTGATTGAAAATACTCCACAAGGGTTAGAAACTGAAATATTTGTACATGGTGCAATTTGTTGGGCATATTCAGGAAGATGTTATTTAAGTGATTTTCTATCTTGTAGAAATGCAAACTTAGGCGACTGCGCACAAAGTTGTAGATGGGCATATAATTTATACTTAGAAGAAAAACAAAATCCTGGAAATCTAATGCCAGTAGAAACAGATACAAATGGAACATACATACTATCTTCAAAAGATTTATGCTTAATAAAGCAAATTCCAGAAATCATAGATATGGGAGTAAATAGTCTAAAAATTGAAGGAAGATTAAAGTCAGAATATTACTTAGCAAGTGTAGTAAATGTGTATAGAGCAGCCATAGATGACTATGTAAAAGCGCCAAATTCTTATGATTATACAAAATACTTAAAAGAATTAGAAAAAACAAAAACAAGAGGATTAACAACATTTTTCTTTGATGACAAAAACAATAAAGATTTTCAAGAGTATGAAGGAAAACAATATAATCCAAATTACGAATATGCAGCACAGGTTGTAGAATATAATGAAGATAAATCAGTATTAGCAGTAAAAAATAGACTTCAAGTTGGAGACAAAATGGAAATAATTATTCCATATAAAATAGAAGTAGAAGAATTTACAATTAATAAAATGTGGAATGATGAAACTGGAGAAGAAATAGAGTTTGTAAATCCGGGAAAAGATGGTCAAAAAGTACTAATGCATTTACCAATGAAATGTGAAGAAGGCTGGATAATTAGAAAGAAAAAAGCATAATACTGAGCATAATTTAAAATTAGCAAGCTAAGTATTTTGAGCAAAAAAGTAATATAAATGTAGTGTAAAAATAAATTCAAAAGGTCAGGCACAATAAAAAAGCTAAAGAATATAATTAAAGTATGAGAAATAAAAATGTGGTTATAAAATTAGCTGTTATGGGCTAGAATTATAAACACATTATCCAAATGGAGGTGCAGAAATGCTAGAACTTACTATCTCAGGATTCTTAGCTTTTTTGGGCAGTGGCCTTTTTGTTTTAGGATACATATCAAATAATAACATTTTTCCGGAAAGTCTATCTGTGGAAGAAGAAAAAGTATATGTACAAAAAATGCAAAATGGTGATGAAGAAGCCAAAAATATTCTAATAGAACATAATTTGAGACTTGTAGCACATGTATGTAAAAAATACAATAATACAAATATTGACCAAGATGACTTAATATCAATAGGCTCAATAGGTCTAATAAAAGGAATAAATAGCTACAATCCAGAAAAATCAATAAAGCTTTCGACATATATATCAAAATGTATAGATAATGAAATTTTGATGTATTTAAGGTCTAACAAGAAAACAAGTTCAGAAGTTTACTTAGAAGATCCAATTGGAAAGGATAAAGATGATAATACTGTAAGACTGGGAGAAGTATTAGAAAATAACGACAAACCAATAGAAGAAGAAGTAGATTTGAAAATGAAAATAAGTAAACTTTATGAGAAAATAAAAAAGGTTTTAAAAAATAGAGAAAGAACAATAATAGAGTTAAGATTTGGATTGAATGGAAAAGAGCCAAAAACACAAAAAGAAATAGCAAAAGATATGGGAATCTCACGTTCTTATGTGTCGAGAATAGAAACCAAAGCAATTGGAAAACTTGCACGTGAAATAAAAGAATAGTTATAGATTAATAGAACGGTTTGATACACTTTTATGTCAAAACGTTCTATTTAGTATTATAAGTAATCCTATTGGCAAAATAGTTTACTTTTTCCTCATAATATGCTAATATATATGCTATAAAACTAAAACAAGGAAATATTATGGAAAACTTATCGACATATTTTATTTTATTTATAATTTACTCATTTTTAGGATGGGTTGTAGAAGTAATAAATTGCTCAATAGTAGAGAAAAAGATAGTAAATAGAGGATTCCTAATTAGTCCAATTTGCCCTATATATGGTTGTGGAGCT
>CAMMLF010000100.1 GCA_946497585.1 uncultured Clostridium sp. | reverse complement strand
ATGGAATTGTTTTTTGGTATTTTCATCAAACTGTTATCGAAAAAAAACAGGCCGGAAGGGTCTATAATGGTTGCAAAAAACAATACAAAAGGTTCATAGATTTTTATCAAAGCAAGAATAAAATTGAGTACAGTAACATCTACTTTGAAATTTCAAATAATCCAGACGATTATTTGAAATATCTAGGACACTGTATCTTGAGATATGATGCGAGGCTAAAGGTATATGAAACACTTTTGTCAAAAGACCAAAAGAAACAAATAGGAGAAATGATGACAAATGTCAGAAGTATAATTGGCAATTGCTAAACTCTAGGAGCCTTAGTCTTACTGAGGCTCCTAGGGGATTTTTTTTCTTTTGGAACGGTCATTTTTGTAAAATATTTCCGTCCCAAAAGTAAAATATTTTATGTTTTGCTCCGTCCCTAAAGTAAAATTTATTCAACTGTTACAGACTTAGCTAGGTTTCTAGGTTTATCTACATCTAAATTTTTGTTTTTAGCAATATAGTATGAGAATAATTGTAATGGTACAACAGATAAAATAGGCGAAAGCATAGGAGAGCATTCAGGTATTTTTATGTTACAACTAATTTTTATGTTAGGCAAAGCTTGGTTGCTTACAACCATAACATTTGCACCTCTAGTAATTACTTCTTCTAAATTGCTCATTGTTTTATCTACTAAATTTGGATTTGTAGCAATTCCGACAACTGTTACACCATCTTCAATTAATGCAATTGGACCATGTTTTAATTCGCCAGCTGCATAAGCTTCAGAATGAATGTATGAAATTTCTTTTAGCTTTAAAGAGCCTTCCATAGAAACAGCGTAGTCTGTATATCTTCCTATGAAGAATATGTCTTTTTTATTATAAACTTCTTTTGCAAAGTCTTGAATATTTTTAGTAGAGTCTAAAATTAATTTCAACTTGTCAGGGAGTTCTAAAATCTCAGTTTTAAAATCTTCTAATTCTTGAGATGTTTTGCCAAGTAATTCAGCAAAATATACAGCTAATATGTTTAATAATACAACTTGGCAGGTATATGCTTTTGTTGAAGCAACTGCTATTTCAGGACCTGCGTGTGTATAAATTGTATAATCTGCAATTCTTGTAATTGAGCTACCAATAACATTTACTACCGCCAAAGTAGTAGAGCCAGCATTTTTTGCAAGTTTAAGTGCTGCAATTGTGTCAGCAGTTTCACCAGATTGGCTTACAAAAATACATAAAGTGTGATTATCAATCAAAGGGTCTCTGTATCTGAATTCAGAAGCCATATCAACTTCGACTGGTATTTTGCAAAAATGTTCAAATGTATATTTTGTAGCTAAACCAGCATGCATAGCAGTACCACAAGCTATAATATAAATTTTATTTATACTGCGTAAATCAATATCTAAATCATCAAAATAGCATTTTTCATTTGGTTTTAATCTTGAACCTATTGTTTCCATAACAACATTTGGTTGTTCATATATTTCTTTAAGCATGTAGTCTTCAAATTTACCTTTTTCACTACTTGCACAGTCCCATTCAATATCTTTTATGTCTTTAGAAATTTCTTCTAAATCATAATTATAGAAAGTAATTTCATCCTTTTTTACAATTGCTAATTCCTTATCTTCTAGAAAATAGAATTTACTTGTATAATTTAAAACAGCTGGAATATCTGAAGCAATAAAGTTTTCGCCTTCTCCAATACCTATAACTAAAGGGCTATCTTTTCTAGCAACGATTATTGTATCCTTTAGGGAAGGTGTAATTACTTCTATGGCATAACTGCCTTTTAAAGATTTTATTGCTAAATTAACTGCTTTAAGTACATCTTTTTCTATATCATAATAATATGAAATAAGGTTAGGTATAACCTCTGTATCTGTCTGAGATTTTAATGTATATCCTTTAGATGTTAAAAAAACTTTAAGTTCAGTGTAGTTTTCTATTATACCATTGTGAACTACTGCAAATTTACCAGTAGAATCTAAATGAGGATGAGCATTTTCTTTTGATGGAATACCATGTGTTGCCCATCTAGTATGAGCTATACCAATATTTCCTAATAACTTTGAAAGCTCAGGGTTTTCCTCTAAGTTTTTTACACGACCTTTGTCTTTTACAACATCTAGTTTGTCATTATCTAGTACACAAATACCAGCAGAGTCATAACCTCTATATTCTAATGAAAGCAATCCTTTAATAAGCACTGGTACTGCTTTCTTTGTACCAATGTATCCTACAATTCCACACATATGGACCTCCTTAAAATGTATTAATTTGTTGCTATTCACAGTTTGATTGAATTAATATATGTTCATTTATAAACAACTGTAAATAATAAATATAGGTTCCATAGACTACTGACATTATTTTGTTAAAATATATTTCTATATTTTAAGGCGAATAGATTTAATGTTATGTATTAAAATTGCATTGCCTTTATACTATTACTAGTATTTTTTGTAAATGTCTTTGGCAATAGTGTGCCATAGAGTATCCGCCGAGTATTTCGATAAACTCTATCCTCGTCAACAGCTATCTTTGCTAATTATTTGATAAAATAAATTGATTTCAATAAAAGCAAAATTATGTTATGATTTTTCAGATATGTAGCTGTCCAGGCGCTAAAATTAATTTTTAGTTACTATCTGTTCTTTAGATTACATAAGTAACTTTTTTAAAAACTAAGAAACCTAGTATATTTTATACAATAAAATTAATAAAAGTGCAAGTACCTTGGGATATTTGATTTTTATGAAAAAATATGTTAGGGTATAAAAAACATTAGGCTAAAATTTATTAGCACAAAGATATATTATTCAAATTATTAGGAGAAAAAGATGTTTTACAAAATATGTGATTTTGAAATAGGAGAGTTAGCAATATGCGAAGAAAATGGAAAAATAGTATTGGTCAATGTAGTTAAAACAAAAGAAGATATTGAAGAAATGGCAAAAAATAGTATACAAAAAGAAACTTCTTTAATAAAAAATACAAAACAACAATTAGATGAGTATTTTGCAGGCAAGCGAAAGAAATTTGATATTCCAATAAAGCTAGAAGGCACAGATTTTCAAATAAAAGTATGGAAAGAGCTTTTAAAAATACCATATGGCGAGACTTGTTCATATTTAGATATAGCAAAACGTATAGGAAACCCGAAAGCATCTAGAGCAGTTGGAATGGCTAATAATAAAAATAAAATAATAATTATAGTTCCTTGCCATAGAGTAATTGGAAGTAATAAGAAGTTGGTTGGATATGCCTGTGGCTTAGACGTTAAAGAAAAATTATTAGAGTTGGAAAGAGAAAATTCGTAGGATATTATTCAAAAAACTTAGAGAAAATTGATACTAAAAAGGTTTGCGTAAAAACTTTGTAGAAGGGAATGTATTTTTGATGAATAAAAATAAGCTTCATATAGCAATGCAAATGGTAATAGAAAATAAAGAACAGAATTTTGAAATGTTTTACAAAGAGTGTAAAGATTATGTTTTCAAAATAGCTTTTGGCATTATAAAAAATAAAGAAGATAGTGAAGACATTGTGCAAAATTTATTCTTAAAAATATATAAATTACCAAAAGATAAGCTACCAAGCAGAAATGAAGCTTCTTGGTTATATACAGTTGCAAAAAATGAAACTTTAAATTATATAAAATCAAAAAGAAAAGATATAAATATAGATGATCTTCAAATTTACAAAGATGATGTGGAAATTTCCAACTTAATTAATGAAGCTAGCTACAAAGAATTAATGAAAAAGTTAAATTCAGAAGAAGAGCTTATAGTAAAGTTAAAAACGGAGTCGAATTTTACTTTTAAAGAAATAGCTAAAATACTAGGTAAGAATGAAAATACAGTTAAATGGAAATATTATTCGGCTATTCATACACTAAAGCTATTTATAACAAACTTGTGCTTGTTTGTGATATGTACAAGTATTGTAAAATTAATGGATAAAAATATGCACGAGGAGCAACAAAGTAATGATGATGGAATAAATGGTCAAAATGGTAATGAAATTATAACTGATAGTGATGAAATAAATGGTCAAGATGGTGAAAATACAATAGATGCAGAAAAAAATGGTTCACAAGAGAACCAAGAATTAGATAGTGCAATTGAAAATGATGCAAACACAGAAAATAGTTCACAAAAAAATGAAATGGATTGGCCAGACAGCTTTATTGAAAATGAATTGGATACAATAATTACAGATTCAATAATTTCAGAAAATAATAATGCAATTAATGAAAATAATATTAATGAAAGTTCAAATAGTGATGATTTAGAAGAGACCACTCAAACAATAGAAAATGCTACTTTTAATACAACTACAAAGTTGCCACTTTATTTTCTATCAATATTATTTTTAGTATTATCTATTATATTTTTGATAAAATTTATAAAATACCAACTAAAACAAAAAAATAAATTGTCTAAGAAGTAGAATATTAAAACATAATAAATTTAAGGATAAATACAAGTTCTTAAAAAAACAAGTTTTAATAAATTTTAGGAGGTACTTATGAAAAACAAAATTTTAATAGGAATTGTTATATTTATTGCTTTAGCTGTGGCGATAGGATTGGTGCTATTTAGCTTGGGTGTTTTTAATGATGATGAAACTATAGCTAATAATATTTATAACGGAATTGAAACTAATTATAATACTTTAAATAATAACGAAGTTGGTAATAATGTTACAGGAAATCAAATAGATACAAAAAATGCAAGCTTAGAAGAGTTACCACAAAGCTATACTATTGAGCAGGCTATAAAAGATGGCTGTTTTACAGTAACGTATTATACAGTGTTTAACAAGGAATATTTAGATAATTTTATAGAGAATACTAAGCATGATGCCCAAAATAGAGTTGCAAGTTCAATTAGAATTGTTGCAACAACAGTAGAAGGCAATTTAATCTTATATGATTTAAGCTATGATGGAGAAAAGTATACTTTAAAATCTGACTATACAAGAGATAAATATATGGCAGAAGAGGAAAGAAAAGTTGTAATTAATGATGATATTCCAGGTGAATTTTATACAGTTAATTTAATAGAAACTGACGGGGCAGTAGAATTAATGCTTTTATTAGTTGTTCAGCCTAGTCAAGAATATAACATAATAAACGAAAATAATGATGTGTATATAACAACATTGGACGGAAAAAAATACGAAGATATTAATATAGTTTCATATCCTCAAGATGCTACTGTATACCCAGTTGCCCCTGAATTTAGAGCAGAGGTTTTAGAGGTATTTGACAATGTAATGTGGATTAAACCAATAGAAAATGGAGAAGGATTAGGAGATAAATTATTAATTAATACCCAAGGAAACGATTTTGAAGTAGGAGATACTGTAAGAGTAATTTTTACAGGATTAATTAGAGATACTTATCCTGCTCAAATAGAAGTAATAAGTGTAGAAAAGTTTGAGATATATAATAATTAATTATTAATATAATGCAAAAAAGGTGCTATAAAAATAGCATCTTTTATATTAATAGAATAAATAAAACAGTTGAAATTATCGCATTTTTTTGATAAAATATAATTATGATTAATAGAGATTTTACTTTTGGGACGGTCCTTTTCGTAAAATATTTTACTTTGGGGACGGAGCAAAACGTAAAATTTTACGAAAAGGACCGTCCCAAAAGTAAAAAAGGAAAAGAAATGTTTAACATAGAGGAAGAATTAAAAAAATTACCTAATAAACCGGGCGTGTATATAATGCACGATAAAAACGATAAAATAATATATGTGGGCAAGGCAATTTCTTTAAAAAGAAGAGTTACATCATACTTTAGGAAAACTAAAAAAACACAAAGAATACTTAATATGGTTGCTTTAATAGACCATTTTGAATATATTGTTTGTGATAATGAAGCGGAAGCATTAGTTTTAGAGTGTAACCTTATTAAAAAGAATATGCCTAAATTTAATGTACTTTTAAAAGATGATAAAACATATCCATATAT
>CAMMLF010000099.1 GCA_946497585.1 uncultured Clostridium sp. | reverse complement strand
ATACACTTGGAGAGGAAGCAATGGATAATGCATTAAGACCAGCACTTATGAAAGTGGGAGAAGATAAAAGCGTTATTCCTGTTAGAGGTATAAGTGAGTTTGAGAACGGTGGATACATATATACATTCAAGACCAATGGAACTATAGAAAATTTTGATGGAATAGAACAAATATATAAGGACAATATACTGATTTATGAACTTCATTGTTCTGGCGGATTAATAAAATAAAATTATGAAATAGGAGATTAGAGTATAGATGAATATTTTAAGGATTTATAATAAATACCATTTGCCAGAGAATTTGCAAATGCATATGTTAAGGGTAGCTGCTTGTAGTAATTTAATAATAGATAACTGGAACGGACCAGATATAGATAAACAAGCAATTATTAGAGTTAATTTATTACATGATATGGGAAATATGGTTAAAATACCAGAGGACTTTTCAAAAGATGAGGAATTTATAAAAATAAGAAAAGAATATTTTGATAAGTATGGAACAAATGACCATGAAATTAATTTAGAAATTGGAAAACAGGAAGGATTAACTGAAAAAGAATTAACTATATTAGATGGAAAAAGGTCGAGAAAAAATGAAGAAACTTTAAAGTCAAATTCTTATGAAAGAAAAATTTGTGCTTATTGCGACCAAAGAGTTGCACCAAACGGAGTTGTAAGTATAAAAGAAAGATTAGAAGATGCAAAAATAAGATATAAAAATAAACCATTATCAGTATGGTCTAATGAAGAAAAAGCAAATCACTTAATAGAATGTTCTTTAGGAATAGAAAAACAAATTATGAAGCATTGTAAATTAAATCCAGAAGATATAAATGATGAAAGTATTAGGAAATATATTGAAATGTTAAAAAAATATGAATTTTAAAAATTGAATGAAAGGAGTCTTATTATGAATAATGAATTAGAGGGATATTTAGATTTCGCGAAAGATATTGCAAAACATGCAGGGCAAGTAATGATTAAATACTTTAATCAAAACAATGGAGCAAGTTATAAAGGAGATAAAACAATTGTAACCATTGCAGATACAGAAATAAATTCATATTTAATTAAAAAAGTTAAAGAAAAATATCCTTTGCATTCAGTAGATGGAGAAGAAGAACAATTTGGAAAGAGCGATTATGTATGGGTATGTGATCCAGTTGATGGAACTGCAATGTATGCTAGGTATATTCCAGTAGCGGTATTTTCACTTGCTTTAGTGGTTAAGGGACAATCTATGGTTGGAGTAGTATTTGACCCATTTACAAATAGTTTATATACTGCTATAAAAGGAAAAGGAGCATACAAAAATGGAGAAAAAATAACGGTAAATGATTATGGATTAGAAGATATGAAAACTGTATGCCACTATGACTTATGGGTAGGAGCAGATTATAATATATCTAAAGTATTACAAGAGTTACAAACTAAAACATATTTTGTTGGTTTAGGAAGTATTATTAGGGCTTGTATGTGTGTTGCATCTGGTGACTTTAGTCTTGCAATTTTTCCAGGTACAAAACATAAAAATTGTGATATTGCAGCAGTAAAAGTTATAGTTGAAGAAGCGGGAGGAACAGTTACAGACCTATTTGGAAAAGAACAAAGGTATGATGAGAGTATAAATGGTGCAGTTATTAGCAATGGAAAAGTACAAAATGAAGTGATCAGAACAATAAAAAAGTATTTAAAAGATAAAAAAATATATTAAAATTAAATTAAGTTTAGGAGGAGATATTAAAACGCTTCTCTTTTTTGTTAAAAGTAAAATTGATAAACTTTGTCCCAAACTATTGAATATTTGTTTCAAGTGTGCTAATATATTTGTGGAGGTGCTACATATGAAAAAGAAAAATATAATAAATTTGATAAGATATCATGAGGAAAAAAATGAATCTGCTTTTAGAGCGGAAGCATTAGAAGTAGCAAAATACTTTTATGACATAGGAGACAATATAGTTGCAGATTATATTATGGGTTTGTTATCAGATGCAAATGTTTTTGTGCCTCAAGGGGAAAGATTTGATTTGAATTTTTTTCAAAAAGTTGATATTGGAAACGCTAGATTACCATTACCAACTACTATAGCAAATGATATTTATGGAATAATAAATGCAGTTAACCATAACATTGGAATAAATAAATTTTTATTTGAAGGACCGCCAGGAACAGGAAAAACTGAAAGTGTTAAGCAAGTAGCAAGAATTTTGTCAAGAGAGTTATATAGTGTCGATTTTAATTCTATAATAGATAGCAAAATGGGACAAACGCAGAAAAATATGAATGAAGTTTTTTCAGAAATTAGAATGTTACCGAATCCAGATAGAGTAATAATTTTATTTGATGAAATTGATGCAATAGCTATGGATAGAATTAATTCACGTGACATAAGAGAAATGGGAAGAGTAACATCAAGTATTCTAAAAGAATTAGATAATTTAGATGCGAGGGTATTATTTATTGCTACTACAAATTTATATAAGAATTTGGATAAAGCATTAACAAGAAGATTTGATGCAATAGTAAACTTTGATAGATATACAAGAGAAGATTTATTAGAAATATCAGAGGCAATATTAAATGAATATTTACCAAGGTTTGAAAAAGCAGGGAGAGATATAAAACTATTTAGAAAAATAATGAATTTGTTAACTGATATTCCATATCCAGGAGAATTAAAAAATATTATTAGGACATCTTTAGCTTTCAGTGAGCCTAATAGTGAGTTTGATTATTTAAAGAGATTATATTCAGCAGTATTAGTGCAAGAAAAAAAGAAAGAATTATCAATAAAAGAATTAAAAGACAACGGCTTTACAGTAAGAGATATAGAAAAATTAACTGGTGTACCTAAGAGCAACATTTCAAGAAAGTTAAAGGAGGATGAAAATGAATAATATATTAAAACTGAAAGGAACTTTTACGCAAAAATCTCATCCTAATACATTCGGACCACCTTCTTTGCCAAAGCAAACTGTAGTTAAGATAGAAAAGATAGAAAAATTGATTAACGATATAAATAAAATAAATTTATATTGGCAAAACAAACCTAAATATGTTGATGGTATATTTTTTAGTGCTCATTATAAAGATATAGTGGCTAAAACGAGGAGAATAGGTGCATTTTTTAAATGTGATAGTACTGATATGAATAAAAAAATAGTTGGAGCAAAATTTTCAAAAGATAAAAGAAATCATATTATAACATATTATGTATCTAGAAAAGCTATAGATAAAACCTTAGAAGAGGCAAATATTGTAAAGAAAATACTAATGGAAAATTTTAATGGTGAAATAAATGATGAAGATTTGGAAAAGATAGATAAAAAAATAAAATTTGACAATTATAATATTAAGAAAAATAAATTTATGCAGTATATTGTAGATGCAAACAATGTAGAGAGATTTAATGTAGAAGAAAATATAAAAGAATATGATGGTGGTACAATAGTATCTATTTATGAAACTGAAAAAGATATAAAAGATTTAATGAGAATGCTTGATATAGAGATTAAATCCGAAAATATATTACCTAATAATACTATACTGTTGGATAAAAATTCACTAGAAAAACTAAACAAAAATGCTTCATACTTAATTGCTATGACAACAATAGACATATCTAAAATTCCTACTGAAGAAAAGAAGATTAATGATAGGCTTATGCAGAATAGAACTATAAAAAAACCAACTAATGAACCAATTATAGGAGTTATAGATAAACCGTTTAGAAAAGGAGTGTACTTTACTGAATGGGTAGACAGCTATAACATTGGAATCACAGAAGATATAATCACAGAAGCGGATTATAATCATGGAACAGGAGTAACATCTATAATTGTAGATGGACATAACTTAAATCCTTTGTATAATGATGGCTGTGGAAATTTTAGAGTAAGACATTTTGGCGTAGCATCAGGACCAAAATTTAGTTCATTTAAAATAATAAAAGCGATAGAAAAAATAGTTGATGAAAATAAAGATATAAAAGTTTGGAATTTATCTTTAGGATCAGATAAAGAAATTGATGAAAATTTCATATCTCCAGAGGCAGCTTTTTTAGATGAATTACAAACTAAGTACGATGTTATTTTTGTTGTTGCTGGGACTAATGTACCACTTAATAATACAAAGCAACATATGAAAATAGGTGCCCCAGCAGATTCGCTTAATTCAATGGTTGTAAACGCAGTAGATAAATATAATAATCCAGCATCGTATACAAGAGAAGGAGAAGTACTATCTTTTTATGTTAAACCTGATGTTAGTTATTTTGGTGGAGACATAGGTAAAGAGTTAGACGGATTTGTAAATATATGTGACGATATAAATATAGAACATTTAACTAAAGGAACTTCATATTCAGCACCATGGATAGCAAGAAAACTTGCATATTTAATACATATTCTAGGATTTTCGAGAGAAGAAGCAAAAGCATTGATAATTGATTCATGCACAGGGTGGTCAAATATAAATAAAAATGTTAAATTAACAGGACATGGAGTGGTTCCAACTCGTATAAATGATATAATAAAGACAAATAATGATGAAATAAAATTTGTTATTTCAGGAATTTCTGAAAAATATGATACTTATAATTTTCAGTTACCAGTACCAATGGATAAGGAAAAATATCCGTTTGTTGCAAAAGCAACTATGTGTTATTTCCCTAAATGCAGTAGAACTCAAGGTGTAGATTATACTAATACAGAGTTTGAACTAAAATTAGGCAGGTTAAAATTTAACCCTAAGACGAATGAATATACAATAGTAGGTATAAATAATGATGTTCAAGATATTGAAGGAAAATATACTAATGAAGAAGAAGCAAGAAGAGAATTTAGAAAATGGGATAATACAAAATGTATAAGAGAAAAATTTAATAATAGAGTTAGAGATAAAAAAATGTATGATAATCCTTTATGGGGAATTAGTGTAAAAACAAAAAATAGAATTAATCAAGAAGATGGTAGAAATTTAAGATTTGGAATTGTAATTACTCTTAAAGAAATTCATGGTAAAAATAGAATAGATGAATTTATACATCAATGTTCGTTCCACCAATGGTTTGTAGAAGAAGTAGATATACAAAACAGAATTGACATCTATAATATATCTGAAGAAGAAATAGAGTTTGAAGAATAAAATTGACTTTTAAGAGTTAGTCGTTAAAGAAACCAAAGAAAAAGAGCTATACTTTAATACAGCTCATAAAAATGTATAAAAATCTGAAATCTCTTATACATTTTTATTATAGAACAAAATTTGAATTTTGTAAACAGGATGTATGAAGATATTTAGCTCTTGGAAAGGATTGTACTATGGCAAACAAAATAAGAACTTCTAAAAATGTGGCAAAAAAAGCGAGCAAACAACTAAGAAGCAATTCAAGTTCAAAGACTCAAAAATCAGTCGCGGCAAGTGCTTTAAGAAATAGAGCAAAAAAATAATTATAAAATATAAAAGAAATGCAGGTGAAAGAATGAATAAAGAAAGCAAAGCTACAATTGCTTATATTGCAGGTAGACTTATTTTAAAAAAAGATACTTCATCAATATATGATTATGACCAAGCAAAACATATTAATATGTCTGGAGAAGTAAATGAAAAAAATGTTAATATATATAATTACGATAAGAGATGTCATTATTCTGGAAGAAACAGTGGTTCTAATTATAGCCTTTATAATTATGGCGAGGGTAGTTATATAAATTTATCAATTATTGGTAAAAGTTTTAATGGATATGATTATAATACATCATCATATTTTAGTGGAAGTGTAAATAATGAATCTATTTCTTTATATGATTATCAAACATCTACATATTCTAATTATAGTATTTAAATAATTGTCTTGAAAAAAATACAAACTTATGTTAAATTATAAATAACAATTATAGCAAAAAATTGCCAACTTGTGCATACAATTCTTGCAATATATTGCTATAACTACATTTGAAACGGAAACAAGTAACTTTTTTGCGATAGACTTTTCGAAAACGTTTCTCGCAAAGGAGCCATA
>CAMMLF010000098.1 GCA_946497585.1 uncultured Clostridium sp. | reverse complement strand
TTGTTACAAAAGATATTCCAGACAATTGTGTAGCATATGGAAACCCATGTAAGGTTGCTAAAAGTTTATGATACATAGGATATGAATTTTAATAGATAAAAAGCTGTTTTGGAAAAGTATTCTTAGAAACAGCTTTTTAAATTTTATAAAAACTCTTGACAACTGTATATAAACAGTATATACTGTACATATACAGTATAACACTAAATCAATAATATTTAGATTATTAAATGAAAGGAGTGTGGCGAAAATTGGACATTATAATTAGTAATTCAGTAGATACACCTTTATACGAGCAAGTTAAAGAGCAAATAAAAAATAAAATAGTTGCCAATGAATTAAAGGCTGGAGAATTATTGCCTTCTATAAGAAGTCTGGCAAAAGATTTGCGAATAAGTGTTATTACTACTAAAAATGCTTATGATGAATTAGAAAAAGAAGGCTATGTTGAAACTATTCCGGGAAAAGGTACATATGTTGCAAACAAAAATACAGAGCTTATAAAAGAAGAGCAACTGCAAAAAGTTGAAGGATTAATAGACACAGCGGTATCAATTGCTAAAATAAGTGGAATAACAAAAGATGAGATTAAAGAAATGCTAGATATTTTATATGGAGAAGAGAATGAAGATAAGCAAAACAAATAAAAGGGAGGAAAATATAGAGATGGCTAATAAAGAAAAAGACGAAAATATTTTAGAGGTTAGAAACCTAAATAAAAATTATAAAGGTTTTAAACTAAAAGACATTAACTTAACATTACCAAAAGGAATGATAATGGGATTAATAGGAGAAAACGGAGCAGGAAAAACTACAACTATTAAATCAATATTAAATTTAACAAAAGTGGATAGTGGAGAAGTAAAAATATTTGGATTAAACATTAAAGAAGATGAAAAGAAAATAAAAGAAGACATTGGAGTTGTTTTAGATGATAGTTTCTTCTCAGAACATTTGACAGCAGAAGATATAAATCAAATAATGAAAAACATTTATGAAAACTGGGATGAGAATTTATTTTTTAAATATTTGGTAGACTTTAAGCTACCACTAAAACAAGAATTTAAAGAATTTTCAAGTGGAATGAAAGTCAAGTTAAAAATAGCGACAGCAATTTCTCATCATCCAAAATTATTAATATTAGATGAACCAACATCAGGTTTAGACCCTGTTGCAAGAAGTGAAATATTAGATATTTTTCAGGATTTTATACAAAATGGAGAAAACTCTATTTTAGTTTCAAGTCATATTACATCAGACTTAGAACATATTGCAGATTATATAACGTTTATAAGTGATGGAAGAATATTATTGTCTAAGACTAGAGATGAGCTTTTAGATGAGTATGGTATAGTTCATTGCACAGAGGAAGAATTCAAAAAAATAGATAAAAAAGATTATTTAAGGTATAAGAAAAATAAGTATGCATATGATGTTTTGATTGAAGACAAAAAAGAGTTTAAGAAAAGGTATGAACTAAAAGTTATAGATAAACCTACTTTAGACGACATAATGGTAATTTATATAAAGGGGGTAAAATAGTATGAATATAAGTAAAGGACTAATTTTAAAAGATTTATTACAATTAAAAAGTTATTTGAAAACATTAATTATATATACAGCAATATTTATTTTAATTGGTATGGCAAATCAATCTCCAGATGGTATAAATATAATGTTAATTTTTATGATTACATTTGGTTTTGGAATGTTTACAATGGCAAGTTTTGATTATGATGAAAAAGCTAAGGCAGATAATTATTTACTAACATTTCCATTGACTAAGAAAACAGTGGTTTTTTCAAGATATATTTTGATTATATCTGCAACAATAATAGGAATGATAGTTGGAATTTTATCTACAATAGTAATATGTATATCTTTAAATACTAATGTTGTTTTACCTGATATAGCAAAATTACTTAATACTGCTCTTGGGTCAATATTAAGTGTAAGTATAATTGAGGCAATTCAAATTCCTTGTACATACAAATTTGGAACAGAAAAAGGAAGGATTTACTTGCTTATTATTGTAGCATTTATGACTCTTATGTTAACGGGATTATGTGTAATTACACAAAATAGTAATTTATATTATTCTATTAGTGAATTTGCAGACTTTATGGGTGGTTTCTTACCAGTAGTTTTAATATTTTTAACAGCAATTATTTATTATGTGTCATACAAATTTTCATATCAAAATTATGAAAATAAAGAATAAACAATAATATGTTAATCATAAGTTGGTAATAAAAAGTTATTATAAATTGATAATCCTTAGTAAAAAGAAAATTATTTTATACTGATATAGTGTGGAATAATTTTCTTTTTTATGGTATTATATGTTTGGACTAGAGAGATTTTAAAAAGTTCATAAGATGAATTAAAAACACAGGAGGAGTAATGTCACTAATAAGTATAAATAATTTAACATTTAGGTATGACGGTAGCTTGGACAATGTATTTGAGAATGTATCATTTAATATAGATACTAATTGGAAAATTGGATTAATTGGAAGAAACGGAAAAGGAAAAACGACCTTCTTAAAATTGTTACTTGGTGAATACGAACATAATGGCACAATTTCTAAAAGTGTTCAATTTGACTATTTTCCTTTTGAAGTAAGAAATAAAGATAGGATGGCAATAGAAATTGTAAATGAAATAACACCACTTACTGAAGATTGGCAGATTATTAAAGAGTTGAATTTATTAAATACAGATGCAGAAATTCTTTACAGAAATTTTAATTTGCTTAGTGGTGGAGAGCAAATGAAGATTTTATTAATAAGTTTATTTTTAAAAGGAGATAATTTCTTATTAATAGATGAGCCAACAAATCATTTGGATATAGAAACGAGAAATAATTTAACTAATTATTTAAAAAGAAAGAAAGGATTTATTGTTGTTTCTCATGATAGAGATTTTTTAGATAAAGTTGTAGACCATATTATTTCTATAAATAATACCAATATTGATATTGAGCAAGGAAATTTCTCAACGTGGCAAGAAAATAAGGACAGGCAAGACAATTTCGAACGTACGCAAAATGAAAAGCTAAAAAAAGATATAGATAGGCTTGAAATTGCATCTCAAAATACTGCAAAATGGTCGGATAAAGTTGAAAAAACGAAATATAATACTACTAATTCAGGCTCAAAAGTTGATAGAGGATATATTGGACATCAAGCGGCTAAAATGATGAAAAAGTCAAAAGTGATGGAAAGAAGAATTGAAAAAGCAATTGATGAAAAGGCGAGTTTGCTTAACAATATAGATAGAAATGATAGCTTGAAAATTGTTACTCTAGAGAATAGAAAAAATCCATTAGTTCTAGCAGAAAAGTTGCAGATAAAATATGATAATAAAGCAATATTTAATCCAATTTCGTTTGAAGTAAATGATAAAGATAGAGTTGCAATTGTTGGTAAAAATGGAGCTGGAAAATCTAGTATTTTAAATTTAATATTAGGAAATGATATTAAGTATGACGGAAATATAAAGATTGCAAATGATTTAAAAATATCTTATGTATCGCAAAGTACGGAAGGCCTAACAGGAACTTTAAAAAGCATTTTGATGAATGATGATAGGGGAACTTTAAAAAGTATTTCGACGGATGATGATGTAGATGAAAGTATATTTAAGGCTATGTTGGTCAAAATGGGAGTACCTAATAAAGAATTTGATAAAGATATAAAACAGATGAGTGAGGGGCAGAAGAAAAAAGTTTTAATTGCAAAAAGTATTTCTCAAAGAGCAAATCTTTATATATGGGACGAACCTCTTAATTATATTGATATTTTAACAAGAATGCAAATAGAAGAGGCTATTTTGAAATATAAGCCAACATTAATTTTTGTAGAGCATGATGAAACTTTCATAAAGAAAATTGCAACAAAAACAATTTATTTGGATTAATCTTAAGTATATAATTTACATTATTTTATAATCCATTAAAAATTATATTCAGATAAGTTTTACTTATCTGAAACAGGAAAAACAGGTATATCAAATTTTCTATAAAAGACATATTTCATACTGTGTTGTGTCTTGAACGGAGCGAAGGGAATGTAAATAGATGGAGAATGTAGTAATAGGATTATTAATACCATGATTTATGTTGTTGTAGAAGAATTAATACCTGAATCTCAAGAAGGAGAACATTCAAATATAGGAACAATTGGTGTTGCAATAGGTTTTGTAATTATGATGGTACTAGACATTGCATTTGGATAATATTAGATATTTTGTTTGGATAATAGTCTTTACTTATTTTATACGGTTTGATATAATTAAATTACTAATACGAAATTATTTATAATTATAAGAGGGGAGAAAGTTTTATGGAAGACAACGTAATGCAAAAACAAGCTGACATGGAAGAACTACGTAAAATGTTGGATACTGTTGCAAATCAAGATAAAGATGCCATTTCTAAAGGGAAAGAAGAGTTGGTGGATATAAGAAAATATAATGGAGTAACTTTTGAAACAGAACAAAATGGCCAAAAAGATACGTTGACTAAAGATATATTTGAAGTTCTTGTAACAAAAGACGGAGAGACTTGGCATGAATTTTATGATGACCAAGGAAAGTCATTGGCTAGAATACCAGATGAAAAGTATCAAAATTTTAAATCAGCAATTGAAACAGGAAAAATGGATGTAGACAAAGAATCTTTAGAATATAATATTTTATCTAAGGAACCTGAAAAGAGTTTGCAACAATTAGAAGGAGAGCAAAAAGAACAAATTGCAGAAGCTGTTGGTATGGATAAAGAAACAATACAGACACTTGGTATTATGCCAGTTGATGGAAATCAAAAGACTTTAACTTTGGATGAACAGAAAAAAAACCTACAAGAACAAATTCAAAAATTTGCAGCATTAGGAATGGAAATAGATACAAGAGAACTTGCAACATCTGATGATACAATTAAAGAAATACTTGGCTTAGATAGTGATAAACTTCTTATTGTACAAATAAATGGAGACTGGAGAGCACTAGAAGTTTTTGATGATGGAACAATTAGCATGGCAAAGAATTTAGAAATAATTGATAATAAGCAAGCATTTAATACGGTTGGCGATGATGGTAGGCGTGAAAGCAGAATTCCAGAAATTGAGTTTAGAAGAAAAGACAACACAGACATTTCTTTAGCGGTAGATTCAAACAATAGAGAGAACCAACCACAATTATTTATTGTTGTTGGTAATAGCCGTAGTGGAGCGGAGATAGAAACTAAATATACAGTTTCTCCATATGCAGATAGCATAAATAATGAATTAGTTCAGAAAGCTCAAGAGAATCCTGATGATGAAAAAGTAGTCGAAGATGATGAACAAGATGATGATGATGATAGAGACCCACATGAACCAGATGAACCAGGAGACAGACAGTATTATTAGAAGAGAACAGAAGTAGATTTTCCATTTTGGAAACTTCTAAATAAAATACACCCAAAATGTTAGATAAAAATTTAACACTTTGGGTGCATTTTATTTAAAGTCAATCTTTATAATTTTCTAAATCTTTAATTTTATCTCTAACTTCTGCTGCTTTTTCAAACTCTAAGTTTTGAGCATATTTAAGCATTTCATCAGTTAATCTATTAATTACTTCTTCAATAGTTTCGCCAGGTTTAATATCTTTTGAAATAGGCGTATCTGCCTCATAAGTTGCTTTAATAGTTTCTCTAATGGCTTTACTAATAGTTTTAGGCGTAATATTATGCTCTTTATTATATGCTTCTTGGATTTTTCTTCTTCTATTAGTCTCACTAATCGCTTTTTCCATTGAAGGAGTAAGCTCATCTGCATACATTATAACTTTTCCGTCTGTATTTCTAGCTGCACGTCCTATTGTTTGTATTAAAGAACGTTCTGAACGTAAAAAGCCTTCTTTGTCTGCATCAAGTATGGCAACTAATGAAACTTCTGGGATATCTAATCCTTCTCTTAAAAGGTTAATTCCAACTAATACATCGAATTTACCTAAACGTAAATCTCTTATAATTTCCATTCTTTCTAGAGCTTTTATATCTGAATGCATATATCTAACTTTTATATCTAAT
>CAMMLF010000097.1 GCA_946497585.1 uncultured Clostridium sp. | reverse complement strand
TTATATTACAAATTTACAAATAATACAATCTTTTGACCAATTATTTTAACTATTAAATCTTACAATTTGTTACAATTCACAGTTTAATTTTATGACTTAAGCTACAATATACATTCCTCCGCGTTTACTTCGCGGTTCGCTTGCGCTCAGCGCTCGCACGCTCCGACTTCGCTTCTATGATAAAGACACTAGTTTATTGAGCCTCAGTCAGCTCCGCTCGCTAAAAGCTCTGGAATATATATTGTAGCTTTAAAAAACAATTAGCTGTGATTAGTAACTACAATTTTCTTAACTTTTATTTATTAGTAAGATTTGTAATTAGCCTTTTCAAATACATGATAGTTCTTAATTATTGAACAAATCTTTATAGCTTGTTAACA
Source organism: uncultured Clostridium sp. (assembly GCA_946497585.1). Taxonomy (GTDB): domain Bacteria; phylum Bacillota; class Clostridia; order TANB77; family CAG-508; genus CAG-793. Next base: position 5,932 of record CAMMLF010000097.1, on the reverse strand, counting down.
CATTTGCTCCGTTTTTTATAAGTTCATTTGTTCCTTCGGAATTTTTGCTATTTATATTTCCCGGAACAGCAAAAACATTTCTTCCTTCATTTAATGCGAAATTTGCGGTAATTAACGATCCACTTTCTTTTTTTGCCTCTACTACTACAGTACTTTCAGCTAATCCACTTATAATTCTGTTTCTTGCTGGAAAATTTTGCTTTAAAGGTTTTTCTCCTATATTATATTCACTAACTATTGCTCCACCACAAGTTAAAATTCTTATTGCTAGGTTTCTATTTTCTTTTGGGTATATCATATCTAGCCCATGTGCTACTACCGCAATTGTTCTAGCTCCTGCCTTCACACTGCCAATATGACAAAAAGTGTCTATTCCTTTAGCCAGTCCACTTACAGTAATTATATTATTTTTGCCTAAATTGTATGCTAATTCTTTTGTAATATTTTTACCATAATTGCTTGCTTCTCGACATCCAACTATTGCAATAGATTTTTCTCTCAATATTTGTGCATTTCCTAATACATATAATTTTTTTGGTGGCGAGTATATTTGAGATAATAAATATGGGTAATCTAGTTCTCCTAAATTTATTTCTTGAATTTTCATTCTTTTCCTTTCTTATGCGAGCGGTTCCTTTTTTAATATTCTTTCTAAGCCAACAATATACTTCTCGACATTTCAGCGAACGGTTGCAGCGCGAGCATTTTTGTCTTTAAATAAGTAGGACTGCAGAGTGTAGCGGGCAAGCTGGAGCGAATAGCGACCCGCGCCGCGAAATGGGAGAGAATGTATATTGCTGGCTTAGAAACAATATTTTAAAAAGCCCCTTTATAAACAAAAATGGGCAGAATTAATAAAATTCCCCCAAATTTTAATTATTATGCTATTATTAAAAAATTATTTTTTAAGCCACATTCCATATGCCTCAATTATTGTATTTGCAACTTCTTCCGGTGTTTTATAAGTTGTATCTACAATCAAGTCATAATTAGATATGTCACCTTGTCTAATGCCATACAAGTTAAAATATCTTTCCTTTTCTAAATTTGCCCTCTTTATCATATCTTGTTTTTGTTCTTCAATAGTATCAAAACTTTCTGTGTCTTTTCTATCTGCATCATTAAAGGCTCTTTGAGCTGCTACATCAATGTCTACCTTTAAATAAACTTTAAAAGATTCTGGAACAGCATACCAGCCAAGTCTTGCATCTATAATGAAATTGTCATTGTTTTTAGCGTATTCGGCTGCACTATTTTCAATTTGTCTATCTATTTCTGGGTGTTCTTCAACATAAATATTAAACTCAGTAACACTCATATTCATCTCTTTGGCTAATTTTCTAAAATATTGACCATTTCGATAAATACCATACCCTAACTTTTCAATTAGTACTCTTGAAGTTTCTCCTTTACCACTGGCTAAATCTCCAGTAAGAGAAATAATATGTTTTTTCTCCATTATATCCCCTTTTTACAAACAATTTACTACTCTATTTCCTCATCTTCTTCGTTAGATGCTTCTTCATTTTGTTGCAATTTTTCTTGTTCTTCTGCCCATTGATTTTCATCAAATATAACAACTTTTCCTTCTCCTATTTCATCAGCTGCTAAGCTTATAGGTGATATATCTTCATCTTCTGTCATAGGTTTACTTCCCTTTGAAATTTGTCTAGCTCTTTTAGCTGTAGCTATAACTAAGCTATATCTATTCTTTTTTGATGTTTTTAATAATTCTGGTACTGTTGGTTTAACTAACATTTTTATTTTAATCTAATTAAAAAATTAGATTATCCTCCTTTCAAAAAAGTTTGTTAAAATTATGATTGTAAACTGTATAAAATGTTATTTATATAAATAACATTTTATTTCGTATAATATTTATTATACCGCAAAAACTTAAATAAGTCCAGTATTTTACAGTAATTTTTATTTTATTTGCCTTTTACTTTATATCTGATATAAATTACTAAACATTTTAATAAATAGTAAACTATCATTCCTAGAGTTATTCCAAGCAAGATATAGTTAAAATATTCATTTCCTGCTGAATATAATTGTAATAACAATAACGTTTCTATTCCAACTACAACCATTTCAATTCCGTGAATAGCAATATAATTTTCATCTTTTTTATAAGCTCTTTCGAATATTACAATTGATATTATTGCTATAAATACTGCAAATGTTTTTAAATCTAGCATATATACAGTTATCGGAATTGAATTTATTCCCAAATCAATAAATAAGAAATATATTATAATAAGAATAGCTATAACTAGATTTCTAACTATTTTTTTTCGTAAAGCTGATTTTTTTACCTTATCTTTGCTTTCTTTTTTGCTATTTTTTATTTCATTTTTTATTTTTTCTAACTTTTCATGATTTATTTCCAAATCTTCTTCTTTTAATAATGCATTGTTTTCTTTATTATGTGCCCTTTTGCTTTCTATATTTAGATTATCCTTTGCCTCCGCAGAAATTTCTAAAATGCTGTTTTTGGCAATTTTTTTATTTTCTGCTTTCATCTGATTAGTCTTTGCTCTTTTCGTTGTATTTTTATTTTCAGTTATTACTTCATTCGTTTTTTCTTTTTTCGTTGTTTCTTTGCTTTCTGCTTTAGCTTCATTTGTTTTTTCTTTTTTTGTTGCTTCTTTGTTTTCTATTTTAGTTTCACTTATCTTTTCTTTTTTATCATTGTCTTCCACTTTTTTCATAAATTCAATCTCCCTCCTAAGGCTTTACATTATATAGAATAAATAATAGATTTTACCTATAATTCAAATTCGTAAACAATCATGCTTAATGCTACAATTGAAGCAGTCTCAGTTCTTAATATTCTATTGCCCAATGAAACAATTTTTACTCCTAAATTTTTTAAACAATCAATTTCATCAGAGCTTATACCTCCTTCTGAACCTATTATAACTGCAATACTTTTTACATTTTTGTTTTCCTGTAAAACATTTTTTATAGTAGTATTATCTTCATTTTCATATGCTACAATTGCCAAATCATAATTTTTTATTTCATTATACAAATTGGCCATATTTATAGATTTTTCTATTTTAGGAATTAGGTTTCTCTTACATTGTTTTGCTGCCACTTCTGATATTGTATTCCATCTAATATTCTTTTTATCTTCATCTTTTATTTTTGCAACACAATACTTCATATTAACTGGCACTATTTTATGTACACCTAATTCTACACATTTTTGGATAATATATTCCATTTTGTCTGCCTTAGGAAGTCCTTGAAATATATCTACTTTTACGTTCATTTCTACTTCTTTGTTTTCTACACTTATTATATTACATACAACTTCACTTGAATTTATTTGCTCTATTTTGCAATTATAAGTTTCAAGAGTATTTTTGTTTGTAATAAGTATATTATCTTCTTTTTTCATTCTAAGTACATTTACTATATGATTATAATCATTATTAATAATCTTTATCTTATTATCCTTTATTTGATTATCTTCCACAAAAAATTTATGCATTTGGACCAATTCCCCATTCTTCTTCTACATCTTGAAGTACTGTATTCATTTTATCTTTTTCATCTTGAACCATTTCTTGTTGTTTTATTGTCTCGTCCTTTACTTCATTAATAATTCCGCCATTTTCATAAAGGCTCCCATATATAACCACACCTGCTAATATTAGCATTACAATAATCGTTACAACTAATGAAAAAAGTGTAATTCCTCTTTCGTTTTTCATCTTAATATCATTCCTTCTCTCAAAAAATAATTTACATACTAATGATATCACATAGTATGTAAATTATTCAAGATTTTTTTAAGTTTTTTACGTTGGGGACAGTCCTTTTTGGAAAATATTTTACATTTTGGTCCTTCACCAATGTAAAATTTATCCGAAGAACCCTCTTTTCTTTACTGGTGGTTGTTCATTCATAGTTTTTGCTAGTTCTACAAATAATTCTCTTTGCTCTTTAGTCAATTTTTTAGGTGTTTGTACTTGAACTGTGAATATTAAATCACCAGAAGTATTTGAGTGTATTTTTCTAAATCCTTTATTTTTTAATGTAAACTTAGTTCCGCTTTGCGTTCCATCTGGAATTGTAAAATCCTCTTCCTCACCTGTAACTGTTGGAACTTTAATGTTTGCTCCAAGTGTAGCCTGAGTTATTGTAATTGGAATTGTACATTCAACATCATCTCCATTACGAGTAAATACATTACTCTTTTTAACTCTAACAGTTACATATAAATCTCCATAAGGTCCACCATTTACTCCTGGTTCACCTTTTCCTTGAACAACTAAGGTTTGGTCATCATTTATACCTGCTGGTATATCTACATTTAGAGTTACCTGCTTTCTGACAGTTCCTTTTCCTTTACAAGTTTCGCAAGGTGTAGGAATATATTTACCAGTTCCTCTACAATTTTCACAAGTTACAACAGTTTGTATAGTTGCAAATCCGGCTAAAGATTGCGCTTTTTTTACTTTACCTGTTCCATGGCATACACTACAAGTTTGTACACTTGTTCCTGGCTTAGCACCTGTTCCATGGCAAGTATCACATTTTTCGTTTTTATTAACAACTATTTCTTTTTGTGTTCCAGTAAAAGCTTCTTCAAAAGTTACATCTACATTATATCTTAAGTCATTGCCTTTTCTTGGGCCAGTTGGATTTGAAGTTCTCTGACTTCTTCCAAAGCCTCCACCAAATATTGAAGAAACAAAATCATCAACTACATCATCAAAGCCAAATCCACCAGTAGAATATGTATAAGTGCCATTACCAAATCCTCCAAATCCGTTTCCAAATCCGCCAAAACCACTGGCTCCACCATAGTTACCATTAACACCTGCTGTGCCAAATTGGTCGTACATTCTTCTTTTTTGCGGATCTGAAAGAGTAGCATATGCTTCGCCAACTTCTTTGAACTTTTCTTCCGCTTCTTTTCTATTATTTGGATTTGCATCTGGATGCCACTTTTTTGCCATTTTTCTATATGCTTTTTTTATTTCTTCATCAGATGCATTTTTGTCTACACCCAATATTGCATAATAGTCTTTGTCTGCCATAACTTGGTCCTTTCTTTATTTATTCTCTTCTTCTGCTGTTGTTGTTTCAGCACCACCATTGTTTGCATCAGCACTTCCATCAGCTGTGCCACTAGCATTTGCACCATTATTTGCAGAATTTTGTGCTTGTGCATTTTGATATAATTTTGAAGATATTGAGTAGAATACTTGTGTTAAGCTTTCTGTAGCCTTTTTTATTTCTTCTACATCTTTTCCTTCTAGAGCTTTATTAACATTTGCAATTTCTGCTTCTGCCTTAGATTTTTCTTCAGCGCTTATTTTGTCACCTAATTCATCAAGAGTTTTTTGTGAATTATATACTAAGCTTTCTGCATTATTTCTAGTTTCAATTTCTTCTTTTCTCTTTTTATCTTCTGATGCGTGAGCTTCTGCATCTTTTACAGCTTTATCTATTTCTTCATCAGTTAAGTTTGTAGAAGCTGTAATAGATACTTGTTGCTCATTTCCTGTCGCCATATCTTTTGCTGATACGTGAACTATACCGTTTGCATCTATATCAAATGTAACTTCAATTTGTGGCACTCCTCTTGGAGCTGCTGGAATTCCTGTTAATTGGAATCTTCCAAGTGTCTTATTGTCTGCTGCCATTTCTCTTTCACCTTGAAGTACGTGTACTTCAACACTTGTTTGACCATCTGCTGCTGTTGAGAAGATTTGAGATTTTTTAGTTGGTATTGTAGTATTTCTTTCAATTAATTTTGTAAATACTCCACCATATGTTTCAATACCTAGTGATAATGGTGTTACATCTAGTAGTACTAAGTCTTTAACATCTCCAGAAAGTACACCACCTTGAATAGCTGCACCAATTGCAACACATTCATCTGGATTTATTCCTTTATCTGGTTCTTTTC
>CAMMLF010000096.1 GCA_946497585.1 uncultured Clostridium sp. | reverse complement strand
ATTATAAACAAAACTACACGATATTATTTTATGTAGGTCCACGCTATAATAGAGATATTGGTCCTTTTGACACTATAACTCCATTAACTATATATTACACAGAAACAAGTGATTCATATTTGCAAGAGTCTACTTTAACCATAAATGATACAAGTAGAGCTATTTTTGGATTTGATATACAAGATGAGCAAGTAAGGCGTGAGCCTTGGAGTGCTACTCAAGAAAGTTCATATAGATTTATACAAGCCTTTGTTAATGGACTAACATCAGACAAATATTATACAAGTAGAACAGCAAGCTTAAGTGGACACAATACTTTTGCAAATGATAATGACGGACTAGGACCATACTATCAAATAGGATTTAATTTTTACAGTAATGGCGAATATAACAACGGAGGATTAATTGGAAAAGATTATGAATTTGTTGAAAGATATGGGGAATATAATTACGAAAATGTTTCTAACTCAGCTGAAGAAAATGAAAATTTAGTACAATATTATAATATCTTGTCAAATGTTACAGAGTCAGTAGATATATATGATAATGGCGAAGTAATTGCAAACAACAGAGGAACAACAAAAAGAGTAATACAATATATATACATAGCAAGTGAAGTTTAAAAGTTGCTTTGTTAGGTATGCATATGTGCTTGCCTATAAAGCAATTTTGTGCTATAATATAAAGTGATAGATTTGAAAAAATTACAATTATGGCAACAAATTATAAATTAAAGGAGGTAAATTATGAGCGATACAGTTGTAACAGTATTAGCAATATTTTTAGCAGCAATTTTAATGTTCATATTTCCACTAATGTCAACATCAGATAGGACAGATGATATCACAACACAAGCGGTTGAATCAGCAACAACGGACTTCGTTGATGAAATTAGGTCTACCGGTCAAATTACTCAAGATAGTTATGATAATTTTGTTCAAACACTTAGCTCAACAGGAAATAGCTATGAAGTTGAAATGGAAGTACAAGTATTAGATGACAACCCTGGTAAAAAAGTAACAGAAGCAGAATATACTAAAGTAGGTGAAAACTACTACTATAGTGAATATACAACACAAATACTTGATGAAATTAACTCAGATGCAGGAGCTATGTACCTAAAACAAGGTGATATGGTAACAGTAAGTGTTAAAAATACAAATAGAACAATAGGAACTATATTAAGAGACTTTTTCTACAGCGTAACTGGAAATAATTCAGCTACAGTAACTGCTAGCCATAGTGGAATTGTAAACGTAAATGGTAGATAACCAAATTATAATGATTTCTAAATACAATGAGAGTCAATTATAAATGTCAATGAAAATTCGAGAGGCAGTTATAGATGCCAATGAAAATTATAGTGGATTTTAAACGGAAGTTAAACAAATGAAAGGATAACCATGAAATTACAACAACTTGCAGTAATATTTGTAATAATAGTAGTACCAATATCATTGGTACTATCTATGTATACTAATAATAATACGGAAGTTTTAAGAACACAAGCTGAATATAATAATATTTTACTTAATGCAACAAATGATGCTGTAAATGCTTATCAAATGAATACATTGCGCAATGGGTATTCAACAATTAATGACTCAAAAATAAGGGACATTACAGCATCTGTTAACTCCTTCTTTAATAGTTTAGCTTCAGGAATGGGGTCATCAAGTTACAGAAGAGAGGACTTAGAAGGCTATATACCAGCTTTGCTTTTTACTTTATATGATGGATACTACTTATATGGAGATTACCAAAACGTAGTGTCTATTAGTAATGGTGAGCAAAATTATTCAACTTCAAATTCAAATACTCTTTCATCACGAAATGGTGTAAAACCATTTATTTACTATACCTGTGAATATAGGGGTTCAGGAAGTTTTGATATAGTTATAAATTATACATTAGACAATTATATTACAGTAATGGGAACAAGTTCAGATGGCACAATATTTAATAGGTCTGGATATTTAATAAATCCAAATACTGTTACTAACATAAATGAAAGTGCTGGAACACTTACTGCTCATGGAGTACAAATTGAACCAGAAATACTTGGAGAATATGTTGTGGCAATAGATACAGTCCCAAGAGAAGGACAAACTGGTACAGAATATGCACCAAGAGAACCAGAGTATTTTCAATATGTTTATTACAACAATCAAAAATATTATATAGATACAGAATACAACTCAGCATCTAATGAAGATAATCCTAATAGAATTAGTAGTACATATACAACAACAGACTCGGGACAAGGAGTAAACTTCTTTAGATTAAACAATAATTTAAGAGTATATTTAACAGAAGGGGAAGCAAATGGACTTGCAAATTATTTAGGACTTTCAAACTGGACAGAAATGAATACTAGTAATTTTCAAGATAGAAGTGCTTTCAAATATTATAATGATGCCTACAATTTCTCAAATGCATTCATAGAACTAATGAGAAATCAAAATAATTTACAAATAGTAACAGAAAGTTATAATAACCAATTTAATTATACTACAATAGAAGCAGAAACAGGTGAACAAATACCAGTACATATACAGGCAGAATATGACATAAATGATGTATTTGATATAACAGCAAATGGAAACGACCCAGAAACAGAGAGTTCACTATTTAACGAACATAGAATGGATGTAATAATTAGTTCTATAGAATCAAATTTAATGAGCATTATATCAAATTTTAACATACATCATAATTCTGGCTTTGAATTTGCACTTCCAGTTATGACAGAAGATGATTGGTACACCATTGCAAATAATGTTACAATAGTCTCATTTATGCAAGGTTTGCCTATAGGTAATTATAAATATTACAGCAATTATTCTATTGTTGCAAACACATTGAATAAAGAGTTTGTATCAAGAGATTCTATAATATTAAGAGAAAGAGAAACAAGTGTAAGAAACACTGATACAAGTGGAACCTACCACAATCCGAGATGCTTGACTCTTAACCAAGAAAATTCGTCAAACTTAGTAGGATATAATGCAATAGATTATGAGCAACAATTGGCATCATATGATGTAATAATAGATGAATCTTCATTTGAAGAAAACACACTAACATTTTACTATTATCCACATTCTGGATCAGGAGCATATGAATGTGTTGTTGGAAGAGAAGAAATACTATTTTCTACAGATAATTTGATACTTGGAACAACTTTCCATAGTTCAAATGATGCATATGATAATACAAATCAAAGCGACTATGAAGGAACTGCGCCGGGAGCAAATGTAAGGAAAGCTTATATTACGGCATTGGCAAGAGAAAAATATAATGTATATAAAGTAAGCGATTATTTTAATAATTATAGTTAAATAAATTTTGAAAAAATGGTTACTCTAATAGAAGAGTAACTATTTTTTTGTGTCAATTTGGGACGCTGTCAATGGGGACGCTGTCAATGGGGACGCCCCTTTTTGACATGATAGTGTCAATAGGGACGCTCCTTTTTGACACATTTAAATAATTATTCTATAAGCTCTAATATACATTCTTCCGCATTTGCCTCACGGTTTCGCTTACGCGAAAACGCTTGCACGCTCCGACTGCGCTTCTAAGAGAAAGACATAGCTTAATTGAGTCCTTTATCAGCTTCGCTCGCTAAAAGCTACAGAACATATATTAGAGCTTTTGACAAAAATTAAACTAGTTGTGTCAAAAAGGGGCGTCCCCATTGACAGTTTTAGGAGTTAGTATGAAAAAGAAATTTATTCCAATTATTTTATTAATAATTTGCTTATGTATGTATATAAATTTATCTGGCTATGAGCGCAACTTGTATGCTCAGGCTGTAAGTTCTAGCACAAAAAGATATGTAAATCCAATAGGAAGAACAGTTGGGCTAAAACTTTATACAAATGGAGTTCTGGTTGTAGGAATGTCTGAAATTGATGGTCAAGATGGTAATAAATATATGCCGTATAGTGACTGTGGAATAAAAGAAGGAGATATGATAAAAGAAATTAATGGAAAAGAAATAAGTAACACACAAGAATTAATAAATATAGTAAATAGTTCAAAGGGAAATGAAATATCTATAAAATATGAAAGAAGTGGGGAACTAATATATACAAGTATAATTCCAGTAAAAGGTAAAGATGGAAGTTATATGCTTGGCCTTTGGGTGAGAGATGCAGCAGCAGGAATAGGTACGTTAACATATTATGAAGAAGCCACCAAAACATTTGCGGCTCTAGGTCATGGCATAACAGATGTAGATACAGGAAATTTATTAAATATTTCTAATGGAGAATTAGTAACAAGTCAAATAGTATCTATAGTAAAAGGAGTAAAGGGCAGAGCCGGCGAAATAAGAGGAATAATAGATAATGGAGAAAAAATAGGAGAAATAGATAGTAATACAAGTATAGGCGTTTATGGAACAGTTACAAATATAGATTTTATAAATTCGATAAAACAAGAAGAGCTTGAAGTAGCTGAAAGAAATGAAATAGAAACAGGTGAGGCAACGATAATATGCCAGCTAGAAAATGATAAAGTGGAAAGATATCAAATAAAAATTAAGAAGATATATAAAAATTCTAAAGATAATAAAAGTATGTTAATTGAAATAACTGATGAAAATTTGATTTCTAAAACTGGTGGAATAATTCCACGGAATGAGTGGAACACCAATTATTCAAAATAACAAATTTATAGGTGCTATAACTAATGTATTATTAAACTCACCAACAGAAGGATATGCAATCTTTGCAGATATGATGATGAAGTAGAGTTTGTGTCAATAGGGACGCTCCTTTTTGACACATTTAAATGTCAATAGTGTCAATAGGGACGCTCCTTTTTGACACATTTAAATAATTATTCTATAAGCTCTAATATACATTCTTCCGCATTTGCCTCACGGTTTCGCTTACGCGAAAACGCTTGCACGCTCCGACTGCGCTTCTAAGAGAAAGACATAGCTTCATTGAGTCCTTTATCAGCTTCGCCCGCTAAAAGCTACAGAACATATATTAGAGCTTTTGACAAAAAATAAACTAGTTGTGTCAAAAAGGAGCGTCCCCATTGACAGAGCTTTTGACAAAAAATAAACTAGTTGTGTCAAAAAGGAGCGTCCCCATTGACACAAAAAGGAGCGTCCCCATTGACATATTAACAAAAGTTTGTATATAATTATTGAAGTTAATTTTAAAATTAGCAAAAACTTTAGAAGAAAAGGAAATGAACATTTATGAAAAAAATTAAAAGAAGAGAACATGGATTTAGTGTTATTACACTTATTTTGGTTATATTAATAATTTTTGTATGTTTTATTATTTTTTCTGCATTTACAGGAGAAGATACAACTTCAACAATTGATTATCAAAATTATTTTGAGGAAGAACTAGCTAGTACAGATAATGTTGCTTTGAGATATTATTATACTCAGTTAGAAGAACCAGAAAAAATAATGTATACGACGATTTTAGAAAATATAGATAGCTTAAAAAGCGGTACACAGTCAATTAAGTTTCCATCAAGTGTCAGTGATAGTATAATAGAAAATGGTGGAAGTGGAGATGAAAATTATTTTCAATCAGCGTGGGATGCTGTTACATTAGATAATTTAGAATTATTTTTTGTAGATACTAGCAAATTATCTGTTTCAACAAGAACCTCATCATTTTTAAGTTATAGGTCTTATGGATTTACTTTGTCACCACAAAGTGGAATGACATATTATAATTCTAGTTTTAATAGTGAAGAAGAGGTAAATAATGCAATAAGCGAAGTACAAAGAATTGCAAATGAAGTTGTCGCTAATGCAACAGGTTCAAGATATAATAAAGTAATGTATGTACATGATTGGCTTGTAGATAATTTAATATATGACAATGATAATAGTGCAAATAAAGATAATATTTATGGAACATTTATAAATAAAAAGGTTGTGTGTGAAGGATATGCAGAGGGACTAAAATATTTACTAGACAAATTAAATATTCCTTGTGTATTAGTCTATGGAGATGGATATGATGATAATGGTAATGTAGAAGCACACGCTTGGAATTATGTACAAATGGAAGACGGCAATTGGTATGCAGTTGATACTACATGGGATGACCCTATATATGTAGGAAGTAGCAATAGCATTATGCCAAATAATTACAAACATAAATATTTATTAAAAGGCTCAAAGACTTTCAATGTAAATCATGTAAGTGATGGTGATGTGTCTGGATCAGGACAAAATTTTAAATATCCGGAACTTGCAGAAAACGACTATGAGAACTAAAAAAACTAGGAGAAACCTCCTAGTTTTTTTCAACCAATTTTGGTCCAATTTG
>CAMMLF010000095.1 GCA_946497585.1 uncultured Clostridium sp. | reverse complement strand
GTGCCAATAGGGCCGCCCTTTTTTGACACTATTGTGTCAATGCAGGGACGTCCCTATTGAAACGTCCCTATTGACAAAGAAGCTCGCTTTTGTTCCTTTTTTTAATTAAATACTTTTTTATGCAATTTGAAGACTTAATTTGCTTTTCTCACTTTTTTATTTACCTCAATTTTTCCAAACAGTTCATTTTGTTCAGTTTCTACCTTACTTCTTCTTGACATTTCTAAAAGTCCTGAAAATGCTGTAACCACTTCTTGTGGTTTGCATTTTTTTAGTGAAAATAATTTATTAAATACAAAATGTTTGTTTTTTATTAAAGCCCTATACATTGTTTTAACAGAGTCGCCAACTGTGTAGTTTTCAACTATTGCTATTTTTTCAATATTTTTCGCATTATGATTTATTTTATTTGCATTTTTGTTCAATATGTTTTTGTATGTATCATAAATATCTTTTGCTGTAAATTTAACTTCTACATCTGTTCTTTTTGGTACTTCAATTGCCTCTGGAAGTCTATATGCTCTTTTATTATTTGCACTATACATTTCTCTAAATTTATTTGTTATTTCTTTGTATTGCTTATACTCTATAATTCTTCTAATAAGTTCTTCTTCTGAAAGCATTTCTTCCTCTTCTTCCTGTCTTGGAAGTAATTTTTTTGACTTTATGTAAAGAAGGTTTGATGCCATTACTAGAAACTCACTAGTTACTTCTAAGTTCATTTGTTCTGCCATATTGATATATTCTATGTACTGGTCTGTTATTTCACTTATTGATATATCATATATATCCATTTTATTTTCATCAATTAAATGGCATAGCAAATCTAATGGACCCTCAAAGTTTTCCAATTTAATTTTGTATTTATTTATTTCTAGTGTAAATACGTTCTGCATTTTGATTCCTTTCTTGTGTGTCAATGGGGACGTCCCTTGATTGACACGATAGTGTCAAAAAGGGGCGTCCCCATTGACACGTTCCCATTGACACGTCCTCATTAACAGCCTCTTCATTGACACTCTTCCATCGCTTCATCAATACTTTCAGTTCTATACCCTTTTTTCAACAGATAATTTTTAATATCTTCTTTTTCTAAACTAGATTTTTTTATAGCTATATTCTTTGCTGACTGTATTTCATAATCTATTAGTGTATCTAAGTTATTTGAAATGTAATCATCTATTAAATTTTTGCTAAGACCTTTTGCCATAAGCTTGTACTTAATTTCTTTTATAGACAAATTCTTAAGAGCCATAAACTCATTTATAGCTCTTTTTATGTAATTGCTGTCATCTATATAGCCATTTTCTTTTAGTTTTTCTATTGCATCATCTAAAAGTTCTTCATCTATAACTTTATTAAATTTTAGTCTAATTTCATTTTCTGTTCTTTTTTTAAAGGCTATATACTTTAAAATTTTGGTTTTGGCAAAATCTAAGTCTTCTAAACTGTATTTTTTCGAAAAATTATCTTCCTTTTTTATATACTCAAATTGTTTCATTTTTTAATACTTTCTATTATAGTATTTTTCATTCATTAGCAATTGTCAAGTTTTCTTTGACAATTAAATTTTCTTCTAGTTTTAAAATTATTCCTCATCATCAGATGGTTCTATTTCTTGTTCCTCGTCAACCACTTCTTCGCCAAGGCTTTGTTCAAATGCTTCATTAAAATTATTTCTAATTTTTTCTTCAATTTCTTTCATGACTTCTGGGTTATCCTCTAAATATTTTTTAGCATTTTCTCTACCTTGTCCAATTCTTGCTCCATTGTATCCAAACCAAGAACCACTTTTTTCGACTAAGCCTAAGTTAATACCTAGATCTAATATGTTACCTGATTTTGATATACCTTTTCCATATACTATATCAAATTCTGCCTCTCTGAAAGGTGGAGCTACTTTATTTTTAACAACTTTTACTCTTACTCTATTACCTGTTACTTCTCCATCTTGCTTAATGTTTTCAATTTTTCTAATATCCATTCTAACTGAAGCATAGAATTTAAGTGCTCTACCACCTGGAGTTGTTTCTGGGTTTCCAAACATAACACCTACTTTTTCTCTTAATTGGTTAATAAATACTATTACACTATTTGATTTATTAATTACACCTGCTAGTTTTCTTAAAGCTTGTGACATAAGTCTTGCCTGTAAACCAACATGTGCGTCTCCCATGTCTCCATCTATTTCAGCCTTTGGAACTAATGCTGCAACTGAGTCAACTACTATTATATCAATTGCTCCACTTCTAACTAAAGCTTCTGCTATTTCTAGTGCTTGCTCCCCTGTGTCTGGTTGAGATACTATTAAATTATCTATATCTACGCCTAAATGTTTTGCATAAACTGGGTCTAATGCGTGCTCTGCATCTATAAAAGCTGCCTCTCCGCCCATTTTTTGAGCTTCTGCAATCATATGTAATGCAAGTGTTGTTTTTCCTGATGATTCAGGACCATATACTTCTATGATTCTTCCCTTAGGAATACCACCTATACCTAATGCTATATCTAAGCTTAAAGCTCCTGTTGGTATTGCCTCAACATTCATTGCTTTAAACTCTCCTAATTTCATAACTGAACCTTTACCAAATTGTTTTTCTATTTGTCCTAATGCTGCCTCTAATGCCTTTTGTTTTTCTCCATTTGCTTTTTCTGTACTCATAATTTCCTCCTATTAATTAAACATTTGTTTGTACATCACTTATTATATACTAACAAAAAAATTTGTCAAGTGTTTTACAAACATTTTTTTGATTTTATTTTTTTACTAGTTACAATTCACCGTTATTTTTTTCAAAAGCTACAATATATATTCCAGAGCTTTTAGCGAGCGGAGCGTACTTAAGGTCGCGATATATTAAAGTCTTTATCATAGAAGCGCAGTCGGAGCGTGCGAGCGCTGAGCGTAAGCGAACCGCGAAGTAAACGCGGAGGAATATATATTGGAGCTTAAGTAATAAAAATTAAGCTGTGAATTGTAACTCTTTAGTTCATTATTTTTGCCTAAACCATTCATTAAAATTATAGTAAACATTATAACTATTTGGTGAGAAATTGCCACCAACATTTGCATTTAATATTAAAGTATTTTTGTTTCTGTATAATCCTATATATGGTACCTCATCATTCACAATCTTTTGTATATCTGCATAATTATCAGTAGAATTTAGCTTAGATTTTACATCACTATTATTGTAATTTGCTAAATTTCCATCTCCATAAAAATATGTTAAATCCGGATTTACAGAATTAGTAACTCCTGTTAATATCATTTGATAATTTTTATTGTTTAAATACTCATAATATTTGTCATTTGAGACTTTAGTTACATTTACAGCTATACCTATTGCCTCTAATTGCCTTTTTATTTCGTTTGCTACATTTACTCTATCATTGTTTTCTTCTGATACTATTAATGATAAAGTAAGTCTTCTTACATGTCCACTTATGCTTTTTTGCCATCTACCATTTTGATATGTCCAACCAGCTTGCTCTAAAGTTGTTCTTGCTTGCTCTTGATTATATGATATTTCTCCTGTGCTATTATACAAATAGCTTCCATAGTCTAACGGAGAATTTGCCACATAATAGTTATTTGAGAATACTGTTGAAACTAAAGTATTTTTGTCTATGGCATAGTTAATTGCTTGTCTAACAGCCTTATCTTGCAAAATAGTATCACTGCAATTCAAACTTAGATAATCATAATTTCTTCCTTTGTATTCTTTTTTGTTATATCCCATTGTTCCAACGTGCTCTTGGTAATTAGTTGATGATGTGTTTATTATGTCAATATTGCCTAATTTGAAACTATTGTATATTTCGCCCATTGTTCCATATCTTTTGATTGTTATAGATTGTGCTAATGGTGTTTTTTCTTTTATATATCTCCATCTATCATTTCTTGTAAGTAAAATTGTATTATCATCAATACTTGCTATTTTGTACATTCCTGTTCCTATTGGTATTTTATTTGTAGTTTCAAAGTTTTCATTTACATAGTACATACTTGGAAGTATAGGAAATGTTAGATTATATTCAAAAAATGGAACAGCTCTTGATAAATGTATGATTACTGTTTCAGCGTCCGGTGTTTCGGTACTTGCTATATCTGCTACATTTGCTGAATAAACAGTGTTTCTTTCTTTCAATCTATCTATTGTAAAACTTACATCTTTTGCTATTAAACTACTTCCGTCCTGCCATTTTATAGAGCTATCTATTTTTATTTCATAAGTTGTATCATCCCTTTTTGTCCAAGATGTTGCTAAACAATTTTCGATTTTATAATCTGATGTGATATTTAGAAGTGGCTCAAATATTATCTTACTTATGTTAATTATTTCTTTATTGTTGGTTAGAAGTGGATTCATTGTATCATAATTGCATAATCCCATTGTTAAGCTGTCTAGCATTTCTATAGAAGCTTCCTCAGTTGTGTTTTCTTCTTCAATTTCTTCACTTTGCACATTTTGATTATATAGAACATAGACTGTTCCTATAATTAAGGCAATTATGAAAACTATAAATATATACTTAAATACATTGTTATTTTTCATACATTTCTCCTGAATTTATGACTTTTATAATAATTTGCATTTTTTAAAGCTATACCTAGTTGTAATTGTAAAATAATTACTAAGATTACAAATTCTTTATTATAATATAATAAAATTATTTGTTTTTCAATACTTAGATAAAAATAGGTCTTCAAAAAATTTTAGCTTATTCAAATTTTTTTAGTTTATTTATTTTAGAGATATTATTTCATAAAAATAGACATATATGAGTATTTTACCCAAAGTAAAATGCTTAATATATGCCCCCTATATATTATTTTTATTATATTTATAACTCAAATAATTTTGTTAATATTAACTTTACATCCTATTAGTTTTTAAGCTAATTATACCATTAAATTTAATGTTTTTTTAATTATCTTGATTCAACTATCAGTCTAATACCTGTTCTGTCCTCACCTTCAACCTCTACTTCTGCAAATGCTGGTATGCATACTAGGTCTACTCCTGTTGGAGCTACGAAACCTCTTGCTATTGCAACTGCCTTTACAGCTTGATTTAATGCTCCTGCTCCAATTGCTTGCATTTCTGCTTTTTTTGTTTCCTTTACCATCCCAGCTATAGCACCTGCTACTGAGTTTGGATTTGATTTTGATGAAATTTTTAACACTTCCATTTTTCCTCCTAATTCATATATTTAATTTTTTGTAATTACATATATAGTTATACTACATTAAAAGAAAAATGTCTAGTGTTTTTTACTATTTTTTGGAACTTTTTATCGACATTTTTTGACATTTTTTGCTATTATGATAAAAGATTATATTATTTCATATACTTAAAATGCAAAAATAAACTTCTTCACATCTTGATACGCAGGTCGCTTCGCTGAAACATTTTGGAACTTTTTTGACAATAATTATAAATTACACATTTATCCTGTATACTTTTTTCACTTTATTAGTTTTGTCATCTATATCAAAAATAACTCCATTTAGCATACAACTGCCTTCTGCTAATTTGTATTTTTCAGGAAGTGAGGTAACAAATCTTTTTAAAGATGCATCAACATCCATTCCAATAACTGAATTTTCGGGTCCAGTCATTCCGATATCAGTTATGTAGCCTGTTCCATTTTCTAATATTTTTTCATCTGCTGTTTGAACATGAGTATGGGTTCCAAACATTGCAGTAATTCTTCCATCAACATAATATCCCATTGCAATTTTTTCAGCTGTTGCTTCTGCATGAAAGTCTAGCACAATTATGTCTACCTTTAACTTTTCAATTATATGATCTATGCAAGTAAATGGATTATCTGAAAGTACTCCCATGTCTGTTCTACCTATTAAATTAACTACTGCGATTTTTTTATTATCTTTTTGTATTATAGTATAACCTTTTCCGGGACATCCTTTTGAATAATTTGCAGGTCTAATAATTTTTTTATCACCTATAAAAGTAAATATATCCTTTTTACCCCAAGTGTGGTTTCCCATTGTAATAACATCTATGTTTAGTCTATTTAATTCATTGTAAATTTTACTGGTCATTCCCATTCCACCAGCTGAATTTTCACCATTAATAATAGTAAAATCTATATGTTCTGCCTCTTGTAAATTTGGTAAAGTTCTTTTTAACTTTTCTACACCTGTTTCTCCTACTAAATCTCCTACCGCTAAAATTTTCAAAATAATACCTCCTAAATGCACGTAATCTTTTTATATTTTAATATAGAATTAATTATTCGTCAATAAAATTTTACGTTGGGGACGGTCCTTTTCGTAAAAAATAATTGTTTATTTACAAATCACAATATAT
>CAMMLF010000094.1 GCA_946497585.1 uncultured Clostridium sp. | reverse complement strand
TATGCCTTTCTCTTCTGAAAGAAAAATTTACTCAGAAGATTTATGGAATGAAATTTTGAAAAAATTTTAATGATTTTCTGTTAATCTATATTGTAAAGAAGTTTCAATATACTTCACGAACATTTCAAGTGAGCGTAGGCGACGTAGGAGCGGAGCGTAACGTGCAAGCTGGAGCGAATAGCGACCCGCGCGGCGAAATGAGAGAGAAGCTATATTGAAACTTCTTCTATTATTTGCTTAAAATAAATTTTAAATTATTTCATTCATCGTATAATATCCATTTTCCTTACCAATAATATATTCTGCTCCTTTTAAAGCACCTTCTGCAAAAAGTCCTCTTGAATAAGCTTTATGAGTTATTTCTAAGCAATCATTTTCTCCAAAAAAACAAACCGTATGCTCCCCTACTATATTTCCACCTCTTATTGAAGAAAATCCAATTTCATTCTTTTTGCGCTTTTCTCTATTTTGAAATCTATTAAAATTATATTCCATAGAATTTCCTAACGCTTCATTTATGCTATCTGCTAAAAGTAAAGCTGTTCCGCTAGGAGCGTCTACTTTTCTATTATGATGAGTTTCTATTATTTCTATATCTGTTCCAATTAAATTTTTTGCTACTTCTGCAACTATTCTTTTCATTAGGTTTATATCATAAGACATATTCGCAGATTGAAAAATTGGTATGGCTTTACTATATTCTTTTATTTTTTGCTTTTGTTCTTCAGATAATCCAGTAGTTGCAATAACAATTGGAACTTTGTTGCTTTTAGCATATTCTAAAATTTGCATAGTCGCAACAGGTATAGAAAAATCGATTATTACATCTGGCTTTTCTTTTATATCATTTTTATTTGTATAAACAGGAAATATGTAATCAGGATTTTCTTCTTTATCCACTCCATTTAGAACTGTAAACTTTTCATTATCATGTATTGCCTTGATAACTTCTTGTCCCATTTTTCCATTGCATCCATTAATTAATACTTTTATCATATTTTCCTCCATTATTTTTTTAGACATTCAATTTATTAGAAAGAATGTCTAAAACTAAATTAATTTATTAAGAAATATTAGTCCTAAAAATATGTATGCATATTTAAATAACTTTTTAGATTCAATTTTATTTCTATAATATTGTGCCGACTCTTGAAGAGCACTGTATTTATCTACTAAAGTTATAATATATGTTTCTTTATATTTAGGAAGTGCCAACGTTACTGGCCACATATGTTTTACTATTATGTCCTTTTCTTTGTCGTTTAAGTCATATATTTTAGAGGCATTTTCTAAGGCTATTTGGGGATGTACAAATGCATGATATCCATCTAGATTTAATTCTTTTTTGCTATTTCTCCAATCATACAAGAATAAATCATGAAGCATTGCTCCTCTTGCCATTGATTTATAATCTAAATTTAATTTTTTGCATATTCTATAGCTTATGTATGATACATTTAAGCAATGTTCAAATGTATTTATATCATAATGTTGCCTATACTTTTTCATCTCTGCCACTGTTTCATTATTGATTATGTCTTCTACTATTTCCATGTATTCTTTATCATTTATTGCTTCTTCTAAAAAAAGCTTATTTTCGCCTATTGAATATTCTTTTTCCTGGTTTATAACCGCTTCTACATCATCAAATCTATTGTATAAATTTGAGTTATCTTTTGCTCTGTTTAATACTTTTTTTCTCATTAAAATACTCCGTTTTTATTAACATTTAGGTGACATTTTACAAATTTTATGCCATCTTTCCTGTCTCCCCTTAAACTATATTATATGATGTTTAAGGGGGTAATGTCAATAAAAACAGAGTAGTTAAGATAATATTAAGAAAGTTTGATTTTTAATAACAATATTATAAAAAACTGCCAATATATGTTCTTGAACATTTCAAGTGAGCGCAGGCGACGTAGGAGCGGAGCGCAACGTGCGAGTTGGAGCAAGTAGCGACTTGCGAAGCGAAATGAGAGAGAATGTATATTGGCAGTTTTAACAATTTTTTACTGAATTATAGTGACTTTCTTAGTAATAGCCTTTAAAGCCTTTTCTCTAGGAAGTACAACCGTTTTTCCACATTTTAAGCACTTAAGTTTATAATCAACACCTATTCTAGTAACCTCCCACTCCTTGCTTCCACAAGGGTGTGGCTTTTTGGTTCTAACAACATCTCCTATATTATACATAAATTTTACCTTTCTATTGCCGTTAATCTACAAAGACCAAAATAAATTTTTCCGTCTTTACTTATTTTACAAAATTTTCAAATCTTTTAGTAACTTCATCTTTTCCAAGTACTTGCATTATTTCATACATATCTGGAGTATTTCTTCTTCCTGTTAATACAACTCTAATAACTGTACTCACATCTCCAACATGTCCTGGCCAATTTTCTGGATTTGCCTTATATTCTTTAACTTCTCTAGCATAACCCAATTTTTCAGCTACATCTTTGATTTTATCAAACCAAACTTGCTTATCATCATTGTAATCGTAAACCTTAGAATATTCTTCTATAACTTTTTTGGCATCTTCTCCTAAAATTTTATCAAAGTCATAATTTGAAGGTTCTTCATACATATATATGATGTTTTCTTTAACATCTGACCATTTTGATAAATCTTTTCTAGGCTTTTTATTTTCTCTTTCAATTCCGAAAACTTTTAAAGCATAATCTTTATTTTCTAAAATTTGAACTAATTCTTTATCATATTCATTTGCCCAATTTAGAGCATTTTCATATACTTCTTGTGCTGACATTCTTGATATAACATTTTTACCAATATCTAAAAGTTTAACCATATCAAATAAAGCACCACTTACACTCATTTTATTTAATTGAAAATCAAACTCATCCAAAGATTTGTCTGGATTAGCTCTTCTCCAATTTTCAAATGTAGAATTTGCAATATTTAAAAGATATTCTTTTACAGCTTCTACTGGTATTCCCTCTTCTTTATAATAGCTTACAGCAGCCTCTGGGTCTTTTCTTTTACTTAATTTACGCTTATTGCCATTATCATTTTTCATAATTGGCGAAATATGTGCATATTTAGGAGGTCTAAATCCTAATTCGTAAAATAATTGTAAATGTAAAGGAACTGAAGATAGCCACTCATCACTACGTATTACAAGTGTTGTTCTCATTAAATGGTCATCAACTGCATGTGCAAAGTGATATGTAGGAAGTCCATCAGCCTTTATAATAACTATATCTTGGTCATTTTCTGGAAATTCTACATTTCCTTTAATTAAATCATGATGTTTAATTTTTCTATCTTCTCTGCCTGGAGATTTAAAACGAATAATATAGTTCTCTCCATTCTTAATTTTTTCTGCCGCTTCTTCAACAGTTAAATTTCTACATTTTGCCCATACACCATAATATCCTGTTCTAACTTTTGCACATTCTTGCTTTTTTCTTATTGTATCTAAATCTTCTGGTGTACAAAAGCAAGGATATGCTTTACCTTGTTCTAATAAATATTTTGCATAAGCTTGATAAATATCTTTTCTTTCTGATTGCTTATATGGTCCATAACTTCCCTTTTCCTCAGTTTCTGTAACCATACCTTCATCTGGTAAAATATCAAAATCTATCAAAGATTTTACTATACCTGTAACACCATTTTCAACTTCTCTTTTTTGGTCTGTATCTTCAACCCTTAAGAAAAACACACCATTAGTCTTTTTAGTCATCTCTTTTGCAACTAAAGCTTGATAAAGTCCACCAATATGCACAAATCCTGTTGGACTTGGTGCAAATCTAGAAACAACTGCTCCTTCCGGCAAATTTCTTGCAGGATACTTTTCTTCATAATATGAAATATCCTTTGCATTTGGAAAAATTAAATTTGCTAAATCCTTGTAATCCATAATGACCTCCTTTTCCTACGCTTCCAAAATAATTGGCAAAATCATAGGATTTCTCTTTGTTCTATCAAATACAAAATCTCTAACATCATCTTTTAATGTAGATTTAATTGTTGACCAGTCTCTAACATGACTATTTTCTAATTCGCGAATTTCTTCTCTTATGAATGATTTTACATCTTCCATTAAGTTTTCAGATTCACGTACATATACGAAACCTCTTGATATTACGTCTGGTCCAGATACTATCTCTCCTGTTTGATTATTCATTGCCATAACTATTACTATTAGTCCGTCTTGAGATAAATGTTGTCTATCTCTTAATACTATATTTCCAACATCTCCTACTCCAAGGCCATCAACCATAACTCTTCCTGATTGTACTGTTCCATTAAACTTAGCTTCGTTTTCATTTAATTCTAAAACTCTACCATTTCCTGTTATAAAAATGTTGTCTTTTGGTATTCCCATTTCTATTGCTGTATCTCTGTGTGCCATTAATTGTCTATACTCACCATGTACTGGCAAGAAATATTTTGGTCTTACTAATGCCATGATTAATTTTTGTTCTTCTTGGCAAGCGTGTCCAGACACGTGTACATCAGCTAGAGTGCTGTAAACAACCTCTGCTCCTATTTTCATTAATTGGTCTATAACTTTTGATACCGATTTTTCATTTCCTGGGATTGGGTTTGCAGAAATAATTACTAAGTCATTTCCTGTAATAGTAACTTTTTTATGCTCTCCATTTGCCATTCTAGTTAATGCTGACATTGTTTCACCTTGGCTACCAGTAGTAATAATTACTAACTGTTCGTCTGTATAATTTTTTATCATATCTATATCGATAAATAAATCATCTGGTGCATCAATGTAATTTAATTCTCTTGCTGCTTCTATCATATTTATCATACTTCTACCTGAAACGGCAATTTTTCTACCAAATTTAACAGCTGAATTAACTATTTGTTGAACTCTATGAACATTTGAAGCAAATGTTGCTACAACTATTCTCTTTTTGCATCCTTCAAATAAGTTATCAAAAACTGGACCAATAGATTTTTCAGACATTGTAAAACCTTTTCTCTCTGAGTTTGTACTATCTGAAAGTAGAGCTAAAACTCCTCTATTTCCTATTTCAGCTATACGTCCTAAATCCATCTCTTGTCCATCTATTGGTGTATAGTCTACTTTAAAGTCTCCTGTATGAATTACTGTTCCTACTGGTGTATGAATTGCAAGCATTACAGCATCTGGAATACTATGTGAACTTCTAATAAATTCTACTTGCATTTTACCAAAGTTAACAGTTTCACCTTGATTTACTACATTTACCTTAACTTGATTTCTTATGTGATGTTCTTCTAACTTATGTTCAATTAGTTTAACAGTTAATCTAGTTGCATAAATAGGCATATTAACTTGTTTTAAAACATATGGTATAGCACCTATATGGTCTTCGTGACCGTGTGTTATTACTAAACCTTTTATTTTATCTTTATTTTTTATTAAATATGTTACGTCTGGAATTACTAAGTCAACTCCAAGCATATCATCCTCAGGGAACTCTAATCCACAGTCAACTAATACAATCTCATCTTCGTATTCAAACACTGTGATATTTTTACCAATTTCATCAAGTCCACCTAAAGCAATTATTTTTAAATTGCTCTTTTTAAAAGAAAAATCAAGTTTTGATTTACTACTTCTTCTTGAATAATTTCTTTTTGTTATTCTTGTGTCTGAACTTTCACGCTTCTTATGCTCTTCTGTTTCATTATACTTAGTTTCTTTCTTTTCCACTCTATTATAAGTTCTTTTATAATTTCTCCTCTTTTCATTATTTCTTTTATCCGATTTATTTTCAGATAATTCTTTTGTGTTATTTTCCATAAATTAATCTTCTCCTTTTATAATATATTTAGACTTTTTAGGCATCTATAACCTTTGCAAACTCTCATATTTGCATTTTAATATTTATAAGCAATCTTTGCATTATAAAGCTTTCTTTTAACATATAATTTTTTCATTATATTTTTTACTTAAATTATTTTTTCACGCAAAAATAGCTTTTTATAAAATTTAATTATACGTTCAAAAAAGATAGTTTTAGCATCTTAAACTATCTAATTTTAAATTATATAGTCTCATTTAATATAATTTAAAACAATATTCAAAATATTCAATTATCTCATTCTTTAAACATTATAAATAAATCTCTTCTTTATCTTACAGATTATTTTATTGCATAGTTTACTTTGCAATAAAATACAGCATTTATCCATAAGATAACAACTGTTTGTTATTATACTATATTTTTTGTTGGAAGTCAAGCGCTCATGTGTTTTATGTTTACTCGTTTATGTAAATATTTATTCAATATTCTTGTATTATTCCTTATAATTAGGAAAAAAAAGAAAGATGCAGGTATTTTTACTTACATCTTCTTTCACATTTAATTCATATATCATTTACCTAAAAATCCTTAATAAGTTCTAATTGTAAATTTTTGCGAATACAATTAAGCAAAAGTATTTCAAATTAGAAGGAGCAATAGCTATATGAAAGGTGTTTCAAT
>CAMMLF010000093.1 GCA_946497585.1 uncultured Clostridium sp. | reverse complement strand
TTAATTTTAACTTTAAAATCCTTAACAAATAGTTTATAATAAAATTAAGAACAAAATAAGTTATGGAGGATTTATGGAAAAAATATTTATAACTGGTTGCTGTGGCTATATAGGTAGTCATACATGCGTTGAATTATTAAATGCAGGATATGAAATAATCGGATTAGATAATTTTAGCAATAGTAAGCCGATTGTTTTAGATAAAATTAAAGAAATAACTGGCAAAGATATTAAATTTTATGAAGGTGATATGCTCGATAAAGAATTATTAAATAAAATATTTATCGAAAATGAAATTGATTGTGTTATTGATTTTGCTGCATTTAAATCTGTTGGTGATAGTGTTTCTAAACCGATTGAATACTATATAAATAATGTTAGTAGTGTATTAACTTTATTAGAAACCATGAAAAATAATAAAGTAAAAAAATTAATATTTAGTAGTAGTGCAACAGTTTATGGAACTCCAGAAAAAGTTCCAATCACTGAAGATTGTCGTATTGGTGGAACTACTAACCCATATGGCACAAGTAAACTTTATGTTGAAGGCATATTACAGGATTTATATAAATCTGATAATGAATGGGATATTTGTATTTTTAGATATTTTAATCCTGTCGGAGCTCACCCTAGTGGCTTAATTGGTGAAGATCCTAATGGAGTCCCAGCTAATCTTATGCCTTATATAGCTAAGGTGGCCACTAAAGAATTAGAATATCTAAGTGTTTTTGGTGCTGATTATGATACTCCAGATGGTACAGGAGTAAGAGATTACATTCATATTGTTGATTTAGCTAAAGCTCATGTTAAAGGAGTAGAAAAATTATTAAAAGAATCAAATGGTTTATTCATATATAACTTGGGTACAGGAAAAGGCTATAGTGTATTAGATATGATTAATGCTTTTGAAAAAGTTAATTCAGTTAAAGTGCCATACAAAATTACTGCGAGACGTGCTGGAGATATTGCCAAGTGCTATGCGGATTCTTCTTTAGCATCTAAAGAATTAAATTGGTGTGCGACTTTAACTTTAGAAGATATGTGTAAAGATGCTTATAATTATGCAAGAAAGGAAATAGTAAATGAAAAAAATTAAAGTAATGAGTATATTTGGAACAAGGCCTGAAGCCATTAAAATGGCTCCGCTTGTAAAAGAACTTGAAAGTAGAGAAGAAATAAAAAGTATTGTGTGTGTTACAGCTCAACACCGCGAAATGCTTGATCAAGTTTTAGATACCTTTAAAATTAAACCAGATTATGATTTAAATATCATGAAACAAGGTCAAACTCTTGGTGATGTTACAACTAGAGCATTAAATGGACTTGAAGGGGTAATTAAAGAAGTAAAACCTGATATAGTTTTAGTTCACGGAGATACTACAACTACATTTGCAGGAGCTCTTGCGGCTTTTTATAATCAAGTTGCTATAGGTCATGTCGAAGCAGGGCTTAGAACAAATAACAAATATTCACCATTTCCTGAAGAAATGAATCGTCAAATGGTAGATTGTATGACTGATATGTATTTTGCTCCAACAAATTTAAGTAAAGAAAACTTACTTAAAGAAAATAAAGACGAAAGTAAGATATATGTTACTGGTAATACCGCAATTGATGCTATGAGTACAACTGTTGATGATAATTATACACATCCAGAACTTGATTGGATAAAGCCTGGTGAAAGAATGATTTTGCTTACAGCACACAGGAGAGAAAATCTAGGAGATCCAATGCGTCATATATTTAGAGCAATAAGAAGAATAGTTGATGAATTTAGTGAAGTTAAAGTAATTTATCCAATACATATGAACCCTAAAGTTAGGGAAGTAGCTAATGAAGTATTTGATGGTTGTGATAAAGTGAAATTAATTGAACCACTAGAAGTATTTGATTTTCACAATTTTCAAAATAAATCTTATATAATCTTGACTGATAGCGGAGGAATTCAAGAAGAAGCACCATCTTTAGGAAAACCAGTATTGGTACTTAGAGATACTACTGAAAGACCTGAAGGAATAGCAGCTGGAACATTAAAATTAGTTGGAACTGATGAAGAAACAATTTATAATGAAACTAAAAAATTACTAACTGATGAAAAAGAATATGAAAAAATGAGCCATGCTTCAAATCCCTATGGCGATGGTCATGCCAGTGAGAGAATAGTCGATGCTATAGTTAATAAATTTAAAAAATAAATGCTATTTTAATTTATAGCATTTTTTATATGATTTTTTACCTTTTTTATTAACTGATTAAAATAACGTAAAGGTTTTGTTACTTTCCAAGATTTGGAGTTATAAATTTGTTTTTTGAAATTATTGTATTCTTCTATTAGAGTATTATTTTGTTGTTTTATTTTTATATTTTCTTCTTTTAAATCATCAATTATTTTTAAATTTTCTAAAATTTTGTTGTTGTATTCATCTAGTTTTGAATTTAAATTTGTTATAGTGATATTATTTGTTTGAATGTTTTCATATAAAATACCTATTTGTTTTTTTTGTAATTGATGTATTTCATAAAAATCTTTGTCAAATATTTCATTTTCTATACAACTAAGAAAATGCAAAAAATTTTTTTCAATGTCTTCTTGAGGACAAAATATTTTTTTAAATAATTTATTTTGTTTTACACATTGTTTGGAATTTAATGATTGTTCAATTAACTTTTCTAATTGCATTTTATCTTCTAGATCTGTAAAAGAAACAAAATATCCTTTTTTTGCGCATTTTATTGGCAAGGAGATTTCATTGCTTATAGAATTAGTATAATACATTAATACAGGTTTTTTAACATATATAGCATCAAAAACAGCACCAGATTGATCTGTTATAACAATATCACATTTATTTAATAAATCAAGAAGTGAGTATTTAGAAGAAAAAATGTTTTTAAAATTTTCATTTAAGTATTTCATTCTTTTTTGTTCTAGTTCATCGATTCCATATTCAGTACCATGATGTGGTTTTATGATGATGTTAAACCTGTCTTTTAATTGATTCAATTTAGGGGCAACGTTTTCTATTGAAGAGTAATTTCCGTAAGTTGGCAAATATAATATGTTTTTTTTGTTTTTATATTTCTATTTTGTTTTTTATAGTTTAGATATTTGATATTTCCAATTTTAAAAGTTAAACCAAAATTTTTCAAACATTTAGCATCATAATTTCCATAACACAGAAAACCATCAAATATATAATTGGTTTCTAAAGAAAAGAAAAATTCTGGTTTTGTTGGTAAACTATATAAATAGCGAATAGTGTATTTCCTTTTTAAATCATTAAATTGTAAAAACATATATGGCATAAATAAAATGTCATAATTAATTTCTAAAATATCCCTAAAAACTTTATATTTCATCTGTACTAGTTTTTGATAAATTTCATCAAACATTGTATTAAAACCTTCATTGTTATATTTTTGGGGTACATAAATATCCACATTGATATTTTGTTTTAACATAATATCGATTGCGTTCTTAAAAGAATCAAATTGAATATTATTTGCAATTATAATTGCCACATTTTTAATTTTAAACATTTTCTCTCCTTTTTGAAATAACTTTTTGTTATATGGTAGTCAATTCTTGTATTTGATTAAATACAAGAATTTTGATAAAAAGTACATTTCATATATATTATTGTTAATATGTTTTAATTTTATCAAGAATACCAAAAATAGTCCATAAAATATTTGACTACAATAAAAAAATAAGATAATATTATCTTAAAGGATGTGAACATTTTGCAAGCAATAATTTTAGCGGCTGGTAAAGGAACTCGTTTGAAAGACAAAACAAAGAATATTCCAAAAGCATTAGTTCCAATAAATGGAATCCCTTTAATTATAAGAATGTTGGATATTTTAACAAAATATAATATAGAAGAAATAATAATTGTAGTTGGATACCTAAAAGAAAAAATAAAAGATATAATAGGAAATAATTATAAGAATTTAAAAATAACATATGTAGATAACAATATATATGAAAGTAGTAATAATATTTATTCATTGTTCATAACAAAAGACTATATTAAAAATGATTGCTTATTATTAGAATGCGATTTATATTTTTCTAAAAAAATAATAGATAGTATAATCAAAAAAGATGCCGATTGTAGTATATTGGTCTCTAAGTATAATGAGAAAACAATGAATGGTACAGTTATAACATTTGATGAAAATTATAATGTAAATAATTTAATAGTTAAAAGTAAACAAAAAGAAGATTTTAATTATGATGATAAATATAAAACGGTTAATATTTATAAATTTTCTAAAGACTTCTTTTTAAATAAATATATACCTAATATAGAGACCTATATAAAAACAGAGTCGATGAATAGTTATTATGAGTTAGTGCTTGGTGGATTAGTATATTATGATAATAACAATATTAAAGCTGTAGTTGTGGACGAAAATTTATGGCGAGAAATTGATGATGAACATGATTTAAAAATTGCAGAAGGAACTAAATGGAATGAATAACATTAAAATTGTTGAAAAGTCTAATTCTGTAAGTTGGGAAGAAATAACTGAGGTAATACACGATGCATATGCTGAAAGAGAACAACAAAACTTACATTTTGCTGCATTTAAATCCACTCCAGAGGAAAATGCACAAAAAATAATAGATGGTAAATGTTTTGTAGCACTAGATGGCACAAAAGTTGTGGGGGTAGTATTTTTAAGATGTCCTTCTTGGCCATATTTAACTAATAAAAATGGAAAAGAAAAAAGGTATTGCGATAAAAATTATGGAACAGTTCTCAATTTGTCTGTTAAAGAAAAATATAAAAGCAGAGGCATAGGAAGAAAACTATTAGAAAAATTAATAGAAGAATGTAATAAGCAAAAATTAGATTCAATAATGATTGACACTAGTAGCAGCTTAAAAAGGCTAAACAAATTTTATGATAGTTATGGCTTTAAAAAAATAGATTATATAAGTTGGCCTACTACTAATTATTATACTGTTATTAGAAGATTAAATTTAAATGGTAAAAATTATAATTTTATATATAGAAATTTAAAATATTATTGGTCTAAAATTAAAACGTTAATTATGATTGATATAAACGGAGAAAAAAGATTTTAATTTGAAAGGATTACTTGCAATATGAAAGAAAAACTATCAAAATTAGTAAATGTTTATAAAAAATATGGTTTTATCGGTTTTTGTAAAAAATTATATGCATATATAAAGGCCAATTATATGGATAAAATAAGTTTTAAAGTAATGTTTAATAAAAATAAATATAGGGAAGAAATAAAAAATATTTTAAAAAATAATCAATATAATCGCATCATTTTATGGCGTAGTAGTTTTGGATATAACGTTCCATTATTTCAAAGACCGCAACATATTGCTAACAATTTAGCCAAGAATAAATGTTTAGTATTTTATGAAGTAACTACAATGACTGATAAAGTAAAAACAATAAAAAAACATAGCCATAATATTTTTCTAATTAATTTTAATAATAAAGCCCTAAATAAATTATTGATGCAAGAATTAAAAAGACAAGATAAACCTAAATATGTTCAACTATATTCAACTGATTGGAAACTTTCTGTTGAAAATATTAAAGATTATATGTCTAATGGTTTTGGCTTTATTTATGAATATATTGATGACATTTCTCCTGAATTAGCAGGTACGAAAAATATTCCTCAAAATATTATTGATAAATATGATTTTGTTATGAATAACAAAGATGTATATGTTATTGTAACCGCTGATGCCATTGAAAAAGACGTCATAAAACATAGAGGTAAAGTTAATTTAGCTTTCTCATCAAATGGTGTGGATTATGATTTCTTTAAAACATTTGATAAAAACTATAAGTTTGAACCAGAATTTGAAAATATATTAAAGAAAAAGAAACCAATAATAATGTATTATGGTGCCTTAGCAAAATGGTTTGATTATGAATTAGTAAAGAAGTTAGCCGAAACTGATAAATATAGTATAGTTTTATTTGGTATCAAATATGATGAATCTTTCGACGAAAACTTAGGTAATGAAAAAAACATATATTTTATGGGTCCTAGGGATTATAAAGTTTTAAAAAATTATGCTAAACATGCAGATGTCTTAACAATTCCATTTGTCATAAATAATATTACACTTGCTACAAGTCCTGTTAAAATATTTGAATATATGGCCTTACACAAACCAATTGTAACAACTGATATGCCAGAGTGTCGTAAGTATAAAAGTGTACTAATAGGTAAAAATCATGATGAATTTATTGATAAAATTGCTGAAGCCTTAAAAAAAGAAAAAAACAAAAAATATATTGAATTATTAGATAAAGAGGCCAAAGAAAATGATTGGTCAATGAAGGCAAATGCCATAATTGATTTAATTAAAAAGGACGAAAAATAGCCATAAAATTAAATCTAAAAGCTATTTAAAAAATAAACAAATCAGCAAAATACGAAAAAATCGTAATTTTGTTGATTTTTTTTGGCTTTTAGTATATATTATATATGAGG
>CAMMLF010000092.1 GCA_946497585.1 uncultured Clostridium sp. | reverse complement strand
AGTAATAAAAATTAAGCTGTGAATTGTAACAAAAATATTAAATACGAGGTAAGAAAGTGAAAGAACAGGTAATTGTAATTTGTGGACCAACTGCATCTGGAAAAACAAGTTTAGGAATAAAATTGGCAAAAAAAATAGAAGGCGAAATTGTATCATGCGATTCTATGCAAATCTATAAAGATATGACAATAGGTACAGCAAAACCTACTGATGAGGAACGTAAAGAGGCAAAACATTATTTAGTGGATTTTGTAATGCCAAATGAGAGGTACAGTGTATCAGAATATAAAAAAGATGCAGAATATACTATTGAACAAATTATTAAAAGTGGCAAAAAGCCTATTATTGTTGGCGGAACAGGCTTATACTTAAATTCTTTAGTTTATGGTATAGATTATCCTAATATAGAAACCGACTTAAATTATAGACAAGAACTTGAGGATAGAGTGAATAAAGAAGGTTTGGAAAATTTATATAAAGAAGCTAATAAAATTGATAGCAAAGCCATGGAAAAGATTAGTTCAAACGATAAAAAGAGAATTCTTAGAATTTTAGAAATTTATCATTCTACAGGAAAAACTAAAACTCAACTTGAAGAAGATTCAAGAAAAAATGGACCTAAATATGATTATAAAATATTTGTTCTTAATATGGACAGAGAAAAACTTTATGATAGAATAAATAAAAGAGTAGATATAATGATAGAAGATGGTCTCATAGATGAAGTAAAACAACTACTAAAAAAGTATAAAGAATTTCCAACAGCAATGCAAGGTTTAGGATATAAAGAGGTTGTAGAATATTTAGAAAATAAACTAACAAAAGTTGAAATGATTGAAAAAATAAAGCAAGAAACTAGAAGGTATGCCAAAAGACAAATTACATGGTTCAAATCATACGAAAATGCAATTTGGTTAGATGCTTTTAACGAAAACAATGTCGACATAATATTGAAAAATATAGAAAATTAATATTATTATACATTAATAAAAATTTATAATGCAATAAATGTATAAAGTCAAATACGAAAGAATTATTAGTTTTTATTTAAATAAATTATAGTTGGAGGAAACGTGAAAAAAATCACTAAAAAAGATAAGAAGAAAAAACAACTAAATAATGAAGAGGAATTTAAAGAATACAAGAATATTACTTTTGAAGACAAAGAATATGAAAATAAAAAAAGTAAGTATAGGGACAAGCTAAAGAAACGAGAGGACAACAATTTACAAAAAAAGAAAATACACAGTGAAAATATTCAAAAGAATGAAAGTATTCTAAATGATATAAATTCTAATCAGCCTAATATAAAAATTAAAAGAAAGGTTAATAAAAAGCGAATTGCTTTGATTATAGTTTTAACCATTGCTGTTTGCGTATATTTAAGCTTTTCTGTGTATCACCTAATTACAAATCCAACTGATTCTGTTATGGTTAGCGAAGGTAGTATATCTCAAGAAGAGACTGCAATAGGATATATTATTAGAGATGAAACAGTTATTAAAGGCGAAAACTACAAAAATGGTATGGTGGAAATTAAATCAGAGGGGTCAAGAGTTGCTAGTGGTGATCCAGTTTTTAGATATTATTCAGCAGGAGAAGAAGATTTAAAGGCAAAAATAGCAGAATTAGACGTAAAAATACAAGAGGCAATGGCAGAAAATAATGAGAACTTATTTTCACAAGATACTAGATTATTAGACACACAAATAGAATCTACATTAGATGAAGTTACAAATACTAATGACATTCAAAAGATTAGAGAATATAAAAGGAGCATATCTGAAAATATAACTAAAAAAGCTAAAATAGCTGGAGAACTAAGTCCAACTGGGTCATATCTAAAAAAGCTTATAGATGAAAGAAGCGGATATGAAAATGAGCTAAATTCTGGAGCAGAATATATTAATGCAACAAAAAGTGGTATAGTTTCTTATAGAATAGATGGCTTGGAAGAAACTTTGACTACAAATGATTTTTCTAAAATAAATAAAGATTTTT
Organism: uncultured Clostridium sp.; assembly: GCA_946497585.1. Taxonomy (GTDB): domain Bacteria; phylum Bacillota; class Clostridia; order TANB77; family CAG-508; genus CAG-793. Next base: position 4,561 of record CAMMLF010000092.1, on the reverse strand, counting down.
TAGAAAACTTAAATCTAAAAACAGGACAAATTATATCTGCTAGTAATGAAGGTGGAAAAATTGTTAATAATTTTATTTGTTACATTGCTTGTGTTTCAAAAAGCGATGAAGCAAATAATGCAGAAGTTGGAGATACAGTTAAATTAGCATTACCAAGCTCAAGAGAAGTTGATGCTAAAATTGAATATATTACTAGAGAAGATAATAATGAAGTAACAATAATTTTTAGTTTTACAGAAGGAATAGAAGAGCTTTTAAGTTATAGAAAAGTTTCAATTGATATAATTTGGTGGGATGCAAGTGGATACAAGGTGCCAAATAGCTGTATTTTTGAAGAAAATGGACTAAACTATGTAATTAGAACTAGAGCAGGTTATTTAGATAAGGTTTTGGTAAAAGTACAAAAAGCGACAGAAAATTATTCAATTGTATCGAATTATAGCACATCAGAAATAGAGGAATTAGACTTAAACCAAAATGTTTCTACATCAATAATTTTGTATGATGAGCTACTATTAACACCATCAGCAGAGCAAATAAATAATGCTACATAATGTTACAAAAATATTACAATTACATTAAAAGATGATTACATCTTGCAAAAACTATTGACTTTATCTAAAAAAAGTTAGATACTAGGTATAGTCGTAGACACGAATGAGAAATTTAGGAGGTTGTTTATAAATGTCAAACGCAGTTTTAAATAAGTTTATGAATATTTTCGGTATGGGAGCGGAAGAAGCAGAAGATGAAGATTTCGAAGAGATAAATGAACCATATGAAGAGGAAGAATTAGAAGAGCCAAAGGGACTATTTGGCAGAAAAAGTGGTAAAGTTGTTAGTATGGCTCAGCAAGTGAGAATGGTAATAATGCAACCAACTTCTTTTGAACAATCTGAAGATATTTGTGATTTACTAAAAGATAAAAAATCAATTATTATTAATTTAGAATATGTTAATAAGGATATAGCTAGAAGAATTATAGATGTAGTTAGTGGAGCTGCACATGCTTTAGATGGTCATATGCAAAAAATATCAAGTTCTATATTTTTAGTAGCACCATACAACTATGATATTACTTCAGAAACAAGAGAAGAAACCAAGAGCAAATTGCCTGTATCTTGGCTTAAGAGTAATGCCAATAATTAATTAGATATGGGGGAAAGATATGATAACACCTTTAGATATAGAAAATAAAAGATTTTCAAAAAAGACTCTTAATGGATATGATCCAGAAGAGGTTGATGATTTTTTAGATGAATTAACTAAAGATTATTCATCAATCTATAAAAAAGTAAGCGAAAATGATAAAGAATTAGAAGATTTAAAACTTAAAGTTGAGCATTATAACCAAATTGAATCAACTTTACAGAATACTTTACTTATGGCTCAATCAGCTGCTGATGAGGTTAAAAATGCTGCTCAAAAACAAGCTGAACAAATAATTAGAGAGGCCGAAAATAAAGCTAAAGAGCGTACTGAAAATTTAGATATGCAAGTAGCAGAGAAGAGAAAAGAGTTAGAAGACATTAATAAACAATTAGATGTATATAAAGCAAAAATGGAGTCTTTATTAATATCTCAATTAGAGCTTCTTAAAGAAGTAAATAAAGATGATTAAAATTTGTCATATGTATTATGAAGAGATTTATAATAAATTTTATATAATGCAAGTTTGAGCAAAAATTACAAATTTGTAACAAAAAATAAGGATATATGCAATTATTTAGCGTATATCCCTTTATTTTGCTGTAAATTTATGCTAAAATAGGTGTATTACATTGATGTTAAGGGAATATTACAATTTTATTAATCCTATTGACAAGAAAGGATTTAACGTTAAAATAGTATTATGAGAGTTATAAGTGGCATATCTAGAGGAACAAAGCTAAAAACAATAGAAAGTGATACTACTCGTCCAACATTAGATAGAGTGAAGGAATCTTTATTTAATATTTTACAAAACAAAATAAAAGGAACAGTAGTATTAGACCTTTTTGCTGGTAGTGGAGCTTTAGGAATTGAGGCACTTAGTAGAGGGGCAGTTAAAGCCTACTTTTGTGACAAAAATCCCGAGGCAGTTAAAGTTATAAAAGAAAATTTGATTAAAACCAGATTATTAGATAAAGCTATTGTTTTTAATAAAGATTATTTAGAGGCAATTAGAAAAATTAAAGAAGAGCTTTCTATTGTATTTCTAGATCCGCCATATAAGCTTGACTTAGCAGTTAAAGCAATAAATGAATTACTCAAAAATAATTTGCTTACAAATGATAGTTTAATAATAATAGAAACAGATGAAATTGAAAGAGATTTGAAAGAAATAAATCAATTAGAAAATATCGAGATAGTAGATACTAGAAAGTATGGTAGAGCAAATTTAGTGTTACTAAAAAGAAAGAGGAAATAAATAATGGAAATATTCACATTACTAGAAAATTTAGAAGAATTAATAGAAAATTCTAAAAAAATGCCTTTTACAAATAAAATTATGATTGAGCAAGATGAAATATTGGACATAATAAAAGATATTCGACTTAAATTACCTGAAGATTTAAAGCAGGCTAAATGGGTAAGAGAAGAAAGAGAAAGAATATTAGAAGAGGCTAAAAAAGAAGCCGATGATGTTGTTAAAGAAGCTGAAAATAGAATAATATCTATGATTGACGAGCATGAAATTACTAAAAAAGCTTATGAGCAAAAAAATCAAATTATGGAGGCTGCTAATGAGAATTCAAGACAAATAACTCAAGGTGCAAAAGAATATGCTGACAATATTTTAGCTGATTTAGAAAAGAGATTGGAAAGAGTCTTGAAAGAGATATCTCAAGATAGAAAAGAGTTAAAATAGTGATTAAATATAGAGATTGATTTAGTAGCTTTAAAAAGTGAGTAAAATAAAAATCGAGAATAAGAAAGGGATAAAATATGGAACAAAAAAATAGTCCTGCAAAAATAATAATTGTTACAGCTGTAATAATTATTATTTTTGTATCTATAATAATTGGAATAATAGTTGCGGTCAGTTCAAACAATAATAATCAAAATAAAATACTTCAAAATTTTGTCCAAAATGAAATGGTGCAAGAGGAAGAAGAAAATACAGTATTAGACGAAGAAAACATAACTATTATAGATGATGATACAGCAGAGTTTAGTAGAAGATATGGAAGAATTGAAGTTATATGGATTGATGAAAATAATAATGAAATAAATGAGCCACTTATGCCAAACCTTAATGGATTAATTCCAGTTAAGTTTGATAGTACAGCAGTTAGATTTGTTCAAACTACAGAGCAGGATACAGATTGGTATAATTATGATATGGGGCTTTGGGCAAATGCTATAAATCAAGATGGTAGTTATTTTGTATGGATACCAAGATTTGCATATAGAATTACGTACTATTCAAACAGCCAATATTCAAATGTTGTAGGATACTGTGACGGTAGAGGAATTATGAAGCTAAATGATGATGGTACACTTACTAGAATAAGCAGGAATAATACAGGAATTAGAGAAACTAATAACCATTACATAGTAGCTCCTGCTTTTTCAAAAGACACTGCAAGTGGATATAGAAATGGTGGCTGGGATACTGATTTGTCTGGATTTTGGGTTGCAAAATATGAAATGAGTATGGAAACAAATGACATTCATACAGAAACAATTAATAGCAGTATTGGAAATGTTCAAATTAGTGATTCTGTTAAGGCTGTAAGTAAACCTTGTGTAAGCAGTTGGAGAAATATAAATATACGTAATTGTTATTTAAACGGTTATAACTATGATAGAAATAGAGATAGCCATTTAATGAAAAATAGCGAATGGGGAGCAGTAGCTTATTTATCGTATAGCAAATTTGGTAGAAATGGCAGACCAATTACTACAAATGCAGACTCAAATTTTATAACCGGTGGCACAACTTCAGAAGAAAGTATATATATTTCTAATGGTAATCAAAGTACAACAGGAAACGCAACTGGCATATATGATTTGGCCGGAGGAGCTTGGGAATATGTATCAAGTTATATTGATAATGGATATTATGGTTTAGCAGATAATGGTGGTAATACTCTTGATGATATATATGGTAGTAGAAATTCAAAATATAAATGTGTTTATCCACATGAACAAAATGATGATGGTGATGATTATGAACAAGAATATGCAATTAATAATTTTGCATTAATAAATAGATATAGGGGAGATGCACTTTTTGAAACATCGGATTCTGGATTTGGAAATGATTCATTTGACAATAATACAGCATATTTTATACAAAGTGATATACCTTATTTAATTAGAGGCGGAGATTATAATAGCGGTTCAGGTGCTGGCATATTTAGTTATAATGGATATAGTGGTGCTAGCAATAGTACTGAAAGTTTTAGAGTAGTCTTTATATAATTTTTTCAGTTTGGGACGGTCCTTTTGGTAAAAAAATTTTACTTTTGGGACGGTCCTTTTCGTAAAATTTTTATATTTGTCAAGCCACAATATACTTCTCTCCTATTTTGCTGCGCGGGTCGCTACTCGCTCCAGCTTGCACGTCTCGCTC
>CAMMLF010000091.1 GCA_946497585.1 uncultured Clostridium sp. | reverse complement strand
TTGAAGCAGAAAAATTAAAGAAAAAAGGAATTACACCACATTTAGCAGTTATAATGGTGGGAGACAATGATGCATCAAAAGTTTATGTTAGAAATAAAAGTAGAGCTTGTGAAGAGATAGGAATAGAATTTAAAGAATATTTGCTTCCAAGTACAACTAGCGAGCAAGAACTTTTAGATTTAATAGATAAGTTAAATAATGATAAAAATGTAAATGGCATATTACTACAAAGCCCTATTCCAAAGCCATTAGATATACAAGAGGCATTTAACAAAATAAGCCCTGAAAAAGATGTAGACGGTTTTAATCCACAAAATGTGGGAAATTTGTGCATTGGACAAGATGGCTTTATACCTTGTACACCTCTAGGAATTGTAACAATGCTTGAAAAATACAATATAAAAATAGATGGACAAAAAGTTGCCATTATAGGAAGAAGTAATATTGTTGGTAAACCTATGGCTCAATGTATGCTTTCAAAAAATGCAACAGTAACTATCTGCCATTCAAGAACAAAGGAACTTAAAAAAGAAGTAAAAGATGCAGATATAGTTATTTCAGCAGTTGGCAAAAGAAATACAGTAACTGCTGATATGGTTAAAGATGGAGTAGTTATTATAGATGTTGGAATGAACAGAAATGATGAAGGTAAACTTTGCGGAGATGTAGATTTTGAAAATGTTTCTAAAAAGGCTTCGTACATTACTCCAGTACCTGGCGGAGTAGGACCAATGACAATTGCAATGTTAATGAGTAATGTAATAAAAGCAGCAAAAAATCAGAATAAATAGATTGGCAGAAATTTTCCGTTGGGGACGGAGCAAAACGTAAAATATTATATAAATTTTACGAAAAGGACCGTCCCCATCGGAAAAAGCAACGGAAAAAGCAACGGAAAAAGCAACGAAAAAGCCAAACGGAAAATACAAATTGAAAAAAGAGAGGTAAAAATGGTCGCAGAAATAATAATTGAATCAACAGTAAAAACACTTAACAGAATATTTGATTATGAAATACCTGAACATTTAAATGTGAAAATAGGTAGTAGAGTTTTTGTGCCATTTGGAAATAAAAAAACTCCTGAAGAAGGCATTGTGATTGGTATTAAAGAAAAATCAGACTATAAAATAAAACCAATCTTAAATGTGCAAGATGCAAGCATAAAAGAAGAATATATAAATTTAGCAAAGTGGATGGCAAAAAGATATATTTGTAATGTTTCAGATTGTTTGAGATTAATGCTTGCTCCAGGTACAACAAGCAAAAATATTGAAACCAGAGTTAAAGATAGAACTATAAATCTAATATATTTAGCCAAATCTCAAGATGAAATAGAAGAAGACATAGAAACTGGAAAAATAAAATCGGAAAAGCAAAAAAATATATTAGATTTTTTAATGAGAAATGATTCAGCAACTATGCAAGATATAGAAATTTTTACAGATGGAACAAGAAGCATAGTAAATACTTTAGTCAAAAATGGATATTTAGAGATAAATGAGCAAAAAGTGGAAAGAAATCCATTTATGCACAAAGTAGAAAGCAAAACTCATGATTTAAAACTTACAGATGAACAGCAAACAGCAATTTCGCAAATTAAAGATAGTGGCGAGTATTTGCTATATGGCGTAACTGGTTCAGGAAAAACAGAAATATATTTGCAACTCATTGAAAAAATGCTGAAAGAAAATAAAAGTAGCATAATGTTGGTTCCAGAAATTTCACTAACACCGCAAACAGTAGATAGATTTATTGCTAGATTTGGAGATGAACAAATTGCAGTTTTACATAGTAAACTATCTATAGGGGAAAGATATGACCAGTGGAACAAAATTAAAGAAGGAAAAGCTAAAATAATAATTGGAGCAAGGTCTGCAATTTTTGCACCAGCTGTAAATTTGGGACTAATAATTATTGATGAAGAGCATGACGAATCTTATCAGTCTGAAATGAGTCCAAGATATGATGCCAGGGAAGTAGCTGAATATTTGGCAAAATCAAATAATATTCCTCTTTTACTTGGTAGTGCCACACCAGATATGAAATCATACTATAAAGCACAAAATGGAGAAATGACACTTTTGACTCTTACGAAAAGAGCTAATAATGCAAATTTACCAGCTGTTAAAGTGGTTGACTTAAGACAAGAACTAGCAAATGGCAATAAATCAATGATAAGTGAGACTTTAAAAAAAGAAATTGAAAAAAATTTATTAACCAAAACTCAAACTATTTTATTTTTAAATAGAAGAGGATTTTCAACCTTCATTATGTGCAGAGATTGTGGATATACAGTTAAATGTAAAAGATGTAATATCACGATGACTTATCATAAAAATGAAAATAAGCTAAAATGTCACTATTGTGGTTATGAAGAGCCGGTAGTAAAAACTTGCCCAGAATGCCATAGCCAAAATATAAAATATTTTGGAGCAGGAACTCAAAGGTTAGAAGATGAGGTACACAATCTTTTCCCAGAAGCCACAACAATTAGAATGGACGTGGATACAGTTTCAAAAAAGAATTCTCATGAAGAAATATTAGATAAATTCAGAAATGAAAATATAGATATTTTAATTGGAACACAAATGGTTGTAAAAGGACACCATTTCCCAAATGTTACTTTAGTTGGCGTTGTAGCAGCAGATAGTAGTTTGAATTTTGGTGATTATAGAGCAAATGAAAGAACATTCCAAACATTAACCCAAGTTGCGGGTAGAGCAGGAAGAGGAGAGTATGAAGGAAGAGTAATTATTCAAACATATAATCCGGATAATTATGCAATAGAATATTCAAAAGCTCAAGATTATGATTTATTTTATAATACCGAAATTGAACTAAGAAAACAATTGAAATATCCGCCATTTTGCGATATAATAGTAATAGATATGTCTGCAAAAAATATGTCAGAACTTAAAAAAGTTGCAAAAGATTTGCACACATATTTAAAACAAAGAGTAATAAATGAAAAGTTCGGATTACTTCTATATAGCCCAGTGCCATCACCAATAGACAGAATTAAAGATAGGTATAGATGGCGTATGCTTATAAAATGTAAATATGATGACAGAGTTAATAATTTACTCACAGATGCATATGATACATTTTTAAATATGAAAACGAAGACGGCAAGGGTTAATATAGAGTTGAATCCTAATAATATGTTGTAATAGTTGAAAAATAATTGCGTTTTAGCGTCGTTGTTCTTCAAAAGAAAATCCTCATCGTATAGCAATATACGCTTCCGGTATTTCTTTTTTGAACGCCTAGCTAAAAGCACAATTCTTTTTTAACGGCTAATTTTATCTTTTTAGTACTAATAAGAGGAGGAAAATCATGGCAATACGCGAAATAAGAAAAGACGGAGATGAAATCTTAAGAAAAAAATCAAGAGAAGTCGAAGTAATAGATGACAGAATAAGAGAACTTTTAGAGGATATGGTAGAAACTATGCATGCATCTAATGGCGTTGGAATATCTGCTGTACAAGTGGGTATACTAAAAAGACTAGTAGCCATAGATTTATATGACGGAAATAAACCATTAAAACTTATAAATCCTGTTATTGTAAAAGCAAAAGGTGAACAAGAAGTGGAAGAAGGATGCTTAAGTTTTCCAAACCAATTTGCTAAAGTAATAAGACCTATGGAAGTTACAGTTAAAGCTTTAGATGAGAATGGCAAAAAAATAACTGTAAAAGGAAAAGAACTTTTGGCTCAAGCTTTAGCACACGAAATAGACCATTTAGATGGAAAATTGTTTATAGATATAATGGAACCGGGAACTATGCAGTATATTGAACCTGAAGAAAAATAATTAAGAATTATTTTTCAACCAGAGAAAGGAAAAAGTATGAAAATTGTATTCATGGGAACCCCAGATTTTGCAAAAGAATCATTAGAAGCAGTTTACAATAGTAAAAATGAAGTATTAGCTGTTGTAACAAATCCAGATAAGCCAAAAGGCAGAGGAATGAAAATGATTGCTTCTCCTGTAAAAGAATTTGCTTTAGAAAAGAATTTAAAAATTTATCAACCAACAAAAGTAAGAAACAATACAGAATTTATAGAAGAAATAAAAGCTTTAAATCCAGACTTACTATGCGTAGTTGCATATGGAAAAATTTTGCCAAAGGAATTATTAGACATTCCAAGGTATGGAGCAATCAATGTTCATGGCTCGCTATTACCAGAATATAGAGGAGCTGCACCTATTCAATGGGCTGTATTAAATGGCGATAAAAGAACTGGAATAACTACAATGTTTATGGACATCGGCATGGACACTGGAGATATGATTTTAAAAGAAGAAACAGAAATTGGAGAAGACGAAACAACTGGAGAATTGTGGGATAGACTATCTAAAATAGGAGCAAAACTCCTAGTAAAAACTATTGAAAAAATAGAACAGGCAAAAGAACAAATTGAACAAGAAGAAGACAAAAATAAGCAAGAAAAAACAAAAAGTGTGGCAAACAATAATTTAAAAAGCAATAATTGTGAAAACATGAATAATAATTTGAGTGAGAAAAATGAAACAACACAAAATGATTATTGTAAAACAAATAATGAAATACTAGAAAAAGTTAAAAAAATTGTTGGAGCAGAAAAACAAGGAGAAAACTATACTTTAGCACCAATGATTGAAAAAGAAATGGCAAAAATAGATTGGAACAAAAAATCAAAAGAAATAAAAAATCTAGTTAGAGGTCTAAATCCAATAATGGGCGCATATTCTTTTTTAGACGGAAAAAAAATAAAATTCTGGAAAATTGATATAATGCCAATAGAAGAGTTAGAAAAAATATTTCCAGAAATAAAAGAATATGAAGGCAGAATGAAAAAAATAGAGCCAGGAACGATAGCTTTTGCAGATAATAAAAAAGGCATATTTATAAAAACAGGAGATGGCTTTATAAAAGTATTGGAACTTCAAGGCGAAAATGCCAAGAAAATGGATTATAAAAACTTCTTGAATGGAAATAAATTGCAAGCAGGTGAAATATTTGAATAATTTCTAAGTTACAATTCAATAAGTAGGTAAAAATTTCTAAGTTGAATAGTTGAAAAAATGTCAAAAAATGTTGATTATTATCATTACTTAATGTAAAATTGTAATTAGATTAAATAATAATGGTACACATTATTAAAAGGGGGGTAAATAAAATGATAAGAGCAAGTGAAGCAAGAAAAGAAGCAAGAGAATCACTTACAGGAAAGTGGAAAACAGCACTTTTAATATCACTAATTTATACAGTAATTTTAATAGCAATTAATATTTTATCTGGATTTACTTTAGGAATATTATCAATAGCACTAATAATAATAGCACCAGCTATATCATATGGATTAGCATATTCATATTACCATTTAAAAAATGGGGATAAAGTTGAAGTGACAGACTTCTTAACAGTAGGATTTAAACATTTTGGATACAGTTGGAAACTTACGTGGAATATTATCAAAAAATGTTGGGTATATATATTAATTTTTGTTATAGCCATAATATTAATAATATCACTTGGCGTAGCTTTATATTCATCTGCAATGACATCTATATTAAATACAACTTTAAATACCACAAACAAAGACTATTTAGCAGGAAGCTATAGCTATCCATATGACTATAGCTACGACTATGATTATGACGATTATTATGATTATAACTACAATTATGATGATTATCAAGATGCATATGATGAATATTATAGTCAATACTATGATGACTATGCTAGCTCAGTGCTAGTTGGAGCTATTGCGGGAGCATCAGTAGCATTTGTAATTGGAATTTTTGTAGGATTGATAGTTTATATAGTATTTATAGTTTTGTTTATTAGAAAATCTTTACTATATGCATTATCTTACTATGTTGCAGTGAAAAATGAAGGTATTGAAGCAAAAGATGCTGTATTAGAAAGTGAAAGATTAATGGTAGGTAATAGAGGTAGATTATTCTGCTTAGTACTATCATTTATAGGATGGTCAATATTAATAGCATTTGTATCAGGTGTATTAGTATTAGCAAGCCCTATACTTTCATCAATTGCATCATATGCTGGAACAATTATATTAATGCCATATATCACATTCTCTGTACTTGCATTCTATAGAGATCTAGAAGAAGAAAAAGGACCTAGAACATATGTAAATGCAACTGCTGGAACAGCTGGTCAAGTGCAAACAAATGCAACTGTCGTTGGTGCAAATACAGTAAATAATGCTACAAATCAAATGTATAATAGTCAGCCAGTAAATAATCCTGCAAATCAAACAGTAAACAATCAACCGGTAAATAATGAACAAACAACTTCTAATATAAATAATACTGCTGAGAAAGAAACAGTAAATACAGAGAATACAAACAATATAGTAAATTCAACAGTAGTAACAGGCTTGAAAAAATATTGTAAGAGATGCGGTGCAGAAAATACATCTGACGCAACATATTGCACAACTTGCGGTGCAAAATTAGATTAAAAATGAAAAATTACGCTGTCAATAGGACGTTTCTTGTCAATGTCAATAGGGACGTTCCTTATTGACAGCGTTTCAAGTTTTGTGTCAAAAAGGAGCGTCCCTATTGACATTTCAAATTTGTATCAAAAAGAAGCGTTCCTATTGACATTTCAAATTTGTGTCAAAAAGAAGCGTTCCTATTGACATTTCAAATTTGTGTCAAAAAGGAGCGTCCCTATTGACA
>CAMMLF010000090.1 GCA_946497585.1 uncultured Clostridium sp. | reverse complement strand
ATTGGTGTTACATCTTTGATTGATGTAATTTCTAATCCTGCTGTTTGTAAAGCTCTTATTGCAGATTCACGTCCTGCTCCTGGGCCTTTAACATATACTTCTACTGTTTTTAGTCCATGTTCCATTGCTGCTTTTGCTGCTGTTTCAGCAACTTCTCCAGCTGCGAATGGTGTACTTTTTCTTGAACCTTTGAATCCAAGTCCTCCAGCACTTGCCCAAGATATTGTATTACCTTGAACGTCTGAAATTGTAACTATTGTATTATTAAAACTAGAATGAATATGTGCTTTTCCACTTTCAATGTTTTTGCTTACTCTTCTTCTAGTTGTAACTTTTTTTGCTGACTTTGTAGCCATTATTTTTCTCCTTTCACAATATTTGCTTTATTGTTTTATTAATAACTTTTGCTTTGAAATTTAATACTTTAATACTTAGTTTTTTGTTAGTTTTGCTATATAGCTAAGTATTAATTTATTTATTTTGTTGCTGCTTTGCTCTTGCTAACCAATTTTCTTGGTCCTTTTCTTGTACGAGCATTTGTTTTTGTTCTTTGTCCTCTAACTGGTAAACCTTTTCTATGTCTTGTTCCTCTGTAGCATCCCATTTCAACAAGTTGTTTAATGTTTAAAGCTACTTCTCTTCTTAAATCACCTTCAACAGTATATCCTTCCATAGCTTTTCTTATTGCTTGTTCTTGTTCTGCTGTTAGGTCCTTAACTCTAGTATCTGGGTTTACTCCAGCATCTTTTAGTATTTTTTGAGAACTTTTTAAACCTATACCATAAATGTATGTTAGTCCTATTTCTACCCTTTTTTCTTTAGGTAAATCTACTCCTGCTATACGAGCCATATTTGCACCTCTTTCTTAAATTTTTGAATTGTTTTGTTTATTTTTGTTCTAAAGGTGAAATGCATTAAATATTTTTAGTATAAATACACATAGAAAGGTTTTAGCATATTTATATAAAAACATTTAATCTTTAGGAAAAAATAAACATATATATAAACACAAATCTAAAATCAGCCGCTTGCTAGATTTGTGTTGATACCTAAATAAATATAAAATTAACCTTGTACTTGTTTATGCTTTGGATTTTCGCATATAACTCTTATTTTGCCTTTTCTTTTGATTACTTTGCACTTATCGCACATTTTCTTTACAGATGGTCTTACCTTCATTTTGTACACCTCCTATTATATTAGCTTTAAGCTTATATGTGAAGTCAAGCACTTTTAAAGTACCTCACTTCACACTAAAGCTCTTAGCTTTTATATTGTTACATTTAACTTATTTAGTTAATGCTTTTATTTAAAAGTATTTAAACCTATACTATTATTTAGCTCTCCAAGTTATTCTACCTTTTGTTAAATCGTATGGTGATAACTCTACTTTAACTTTATCTCCCGGTAAAATTTTAATATAGTTCATTCTTAATTTACCAGAAATGTGAGCTAGAATTTCATGTCCATTTTCTAATTTTACTTTAAATAAAGTATTAGGTAATGCTTCTGAAACAACACCTTCAACTTCAATAACATCTTCTTTAGACAAAATTTATTCCCCCTATAATAATTTAAACTAAAATGGTAAAAATTTAAGTATGTATTGAATGAGTATTTATCAATCTTTACATCATTTTATTATTTATAAGTTTACATATTGAAAAACTATAAGGCAGTTTTTCACAATAGCTATTATATTATATAATATTTTTATGCTAATGTCAAGATTTCTGGCTCTTTTTCTGTAATTAAAATTGTATTTTCATAGTGTGCTGTTAGACTTTCGTCTACTGTCCATATTGACCAACCATCATCACCTTCACAAATTTCTGGTGAGCCCGCTACAACCATTGGCTCAATCGCTAGAGTCATACCGGGTTCAAGCCTTATGCCCTTTCCTGCTTTTCCGTAGTTTGGAATTCCTGGGTCTTCATGCATTTCTCTACCTATGCCATGTCCTTGAAATTCTTTTATAACATCAAATCCATTTTCTTGTACAAAACTTCCTATTGCATGACTTATGTCACCTAGTCTGTTACCTTTTTTAGCATATTTTATACCTTCAAAAAATGCTTGTTTTGTGACTTCTATTAACCTTTTTGCTTCTTCTGATACTTCTCCAACACAATATGTTCTTGCGCAATCTCCGTTGAAACCATCTTTGTATGCAACTAAGTCAACACTTATAATGTCTCCTTCTCTTAAAATTGTATGTTTTGATGGTATTCCGTGAATAATATTGTCATTTATTGATGCACAAATAGATGCAGGAAAATCTGGAACACCTTTCATACCACTCGGATAGCCTTTTTCTGCTGGTAGTGCTCCATTTTCTCTCATTGTAGTTTCTGCTATTCTATCTAGCTCCCAAGTTGAAACTCCCGGCTTTATAGCTCTTTCTACTGCTTTTTGTGCTAAGTTCGCTATTCTGCAAGCTTCTCTCATTTTTTCAATTTCATTTTTTGATTTAATATATACCATTTTGCTACCTTCTTTTATTAATCCTTCTCTCAGCCTCAGCTGTTGTGTCTTCTTTTGTTGTTTCTGAATATATATTTATTTTTATTGATTCTAATAAATTTTCATTTTTATAATATTCAATTAGTGGTTCTGTGTTTTGATGATAAACTTCTAATCTTTGTCTAATTGTTTCTGGTTCATCATCTTTTCTTTTTATGAGCTCTGACCCACATCTATCACATATGCCTTCTACTTTTGGTGGCATAAATACTGTATTGTATGATGCTCCACATTCTTTGTTTGAACAAATTACTCTACTTGATGTTCTTACAACTATGTCTTCGTCTGGAACGTCTAAGTTAATTACTGCTGTAATTTCTTTGCCTTTTTTAGCCAAATATTTATCTAAAGCTTCTGCTTGTGGTATAGTTCTTGGGAAACCATCTAATAAGACATTATCCATCTCATCTAGTTTTCCTTCAACCATTGCTATTGTAATTTCATCTGGTACTAACTTTCCTTGTGACATATATTCTTCTGCTTTTTTTCCAAGTTCTGTTTGTCTTTTCATTTCATCTCTGAATATATCTCCTGTTGCTAAATGAACTAAATTATATTTTTTGCAAATTTCATTTCCTATTGTTCCTTTTCCGCTTCCCGGAGCGCCTAACATTATAATATACATATTTTTCTTCCTTTCTTTTTTTACGAAAAGGACCGTCCCTTTCGTAAAATCTCGTGTTTTTGCCGTATATATTTTAGTACATTTTTTTTGGATTGTCAATAAAAAATGAACTTTAGGATTTGCCCCAAAGTTCAAATTATAGTTTATTCTAAGAAACCTTTGTAATGTCTCATTACTAATTGTGATTGTAATTGTTGACTTAGTTCTATTGCAACACCAACAACAATTAAGATTGATGTTCCACCAAATGCTGTATTAAATCCTGTGAATCTTGTTAGCATTGGTAATATTGCTATTGCTGCTAAGAATAATCCACCAAATAATACTACTTTTGATAATACTGATGATAAGTAGTCAGCAGTTGGTTTTCCAGCTCTAATTCCTGGAATGAATCCACCATTTTGTTTTATGTTGTTTGCAACTTCGGCTGGGTTAAATGTTGCATAAGTATAGAAGTAAGTAAATCCTACAATTAGCAATAAGTATATAATAGCATTTATTATTGTATATTGCCATCCAACACTTGATGACGATGTTGCTATTGATAGATTGTATATTACTCTCCAGAAACCTGTTTGAGTTTCTATATCACTTACAAATAATTGTATTATCATTGCTGGGAATGTCATAAATGATGAAGCAAATATTATTGGCATAACACTTGCCATTGCTGGCTTAATTGGAATATGTGTATTTTGAGCTCCAACCATTCTTCTTCCAACAACTTTTTTAGAATATTGTACTGGTATTCTTCTTTCTGCTAATTGTACAAATACTACTCCTGTTATAAGTACAAGTACACCTATTAAAATTCCTATTGCAGTTAAAAGTCCTGTTGTGCTAAACTGTCCATCTACAATTATTCCACTTGCTACTGCAACAACTGCACTTGGTAAAGATGATACTATACCTGCAAATATTAGCATTGATATACCATTACCAATACCTTTTGATGTGATTTTATCTCCTAACCACATAAGTAGTGATGTTCCAGCCATTAATGAAACAACTACAATTACTCCTGTTAAAGCACTTTCATCTACGAATATTCCTGAAGATCTGTATGATAGATATATACCTAATCCTTCTATTAAAGCAAGAATTAATGTGATTATTTTTGTATATCTATCAATTTTCTTTCTTCCTTCTTCTCCACCCTCTTTAGTTAATCTTTCTAAAGCTGGTATTATCATTCCTAGTAATTGAATTACTATTGATGCTGTAATATAAGGTGTTATAGACATTGCAAATATTGATAATCTTGAGAAAGCACCACCAGATATCATATTTATCATACCTGTAACACTATTTGAATATGCATCCATTGAAGATTCTAATGTTACTATATCAACACCTGGTATTGTTATGTAGCAACCTAATCTAAAGATTACTAATAACAATAGTGTATATAATATTTTCTTTCTTATTTCAGGAGTTTTAAAAGCGTTTTTTATTGTCTTAAGCAAGCTTAATCACCTCTGCCTTTCCGCCTAAAGCTTCGATTTGTTCTTTAGCAGATTTAGTGAATCTTACAGCTTTGACATTTAATTTTTTGTCAAGTTTTCCAGTTGCTATAACAACTATTCCGTCATTTTCTTTGCTTATTATTTTATCTTTTATTAAGCTTTCAGCTGTAACATCTGTTACTGTAGATTTGTTAAGCATTGTTAATGTTACTTCTGTATAATTTTTAGCAAATTTGTTTGTGAATCCTCTCTTTGGTAATCTTCTATATAATGGTGTTTGACCACCTTCAAATCCACGTCTAACTCCTCCGCCAGATCTTGCTTTTTGACCTTTATGTCCTCTACCAGATGTTTTTCCAAGTCCTGAACCCATTCCACGTCCGACTCTTGTTTTTGCTGTTTTTGCTTGTGCTGGTTTTAATTCGTCTAATTTCATATGGATTACACCTCCTTAATTTATTATTAAGTTATAAATATTCTTTCATATTATGACTTTGTTTGTCAATACTTAAAAGTATACAATTATATAATTAATTTTTATCAACTTGTTATTCACTAATTGGTTTAATTAGATAATGTCTTCTACTTTCTTTCCTCTTTTTTTAGCTACTTGTTCAATAGTTTGCATACTTCTTAATCCTTCTATTGTTGCATATACAACATTTCTTGGATTGTTTGTTCCTAGAACTTTAGTTCTAACATCTCTGTATCCTGCAAGTTCTAGTACTGGTCTTACACTACCTCCAGTAATAAGTCCTGTACCTTCTTGAGCTGGTTTAAGCATTACACTTGCACTACCGAATTTTCCTATATATTCATGAGGTACTGTTGTTCCTACAATTGGAACTTCTACTAAATTTTTCTTAGCATCTTCGATTGCTTTTTTGATAGCATCTGGAACTTCAGCTGCTTTTCCATTTCCTACGCCTACTTTTCCTTTTCCATCTCCAACAACAACTACTGCGCTAAATCTGAAAGTTCTACCACCTTTTACAACTTTAGCAACTCTGCTGATGGCTACAACTTTTTCTTTTAATTCAGTTTCGTTTTCTTGCACTTGTTTTTCCTCCTTCTCTTAAAAATTTAATCCGCCTTGTCTTGCACTTTCAGCTAATTCTTTTACAACTCCATGATACCTATATCCACTTCTATCAAATACAACGTCAACTATTTTTTTGTCTTTTGCTCTTTTTGCTATTAGAGCTCCAACTTCTTTAGCTGCTTCTTTATTTGCATGTTTTGTTTTTACTTCTTTGTCCATTGTTGAAGCACTTACTAAAGTATTTCCATTAACGTCATCTATAATTTGAGCATAGATATTTGTATTACTTCTGTACATACAAAGTCTTGGGCATTCAGGTGTTCCACTGATTTTTCTACGAACTCTTGCATGTCTTCTATCTCTTTCTAGTTTTCTATCTGTTTTAGAAATCATTTTTTTCTCCTTTCTTATACTTTTTTATATAACAACTTAAAAGTAGTATATTGTAAGGAAAGCAAGTAAAAACTTTTGAAATTATATTTTCTATATATTGAAAAAGTTTTTACGCGGTCTTGACACCGCAAGATGCTGGTTTTAAGTCGTTAGATTTTATTTCTTACCAGTCTTACCTTCCTTACGTCTAATATGTTCTTCTACATATTTGATACCTTTTCCTCTATAAACTTCTGGTGGTCTCTTGCTTCTTACAACAGCAGCTGTTTGACCAACTAGTTCTTTGTCTACACCTCTAACAATTATAGAGTTTGCACTTGGTACATCAAATGTAATTCCTTCTGGTGCTACCATCTCTACTGGATGTGAGTAACCTAAGTTCATTACTAATTTTGTTCCTTGTTTTTGTGCTCTGTAACCTACACCATTGATTTCAAGTGCTCTTGTAAATTCTTTTGTTACACCTTCAATCATGTTGCTTATTAATGTTCTTGTTAGTCCGTGTAAGTTTCCATATTCTTCTGATGGAATTTCTACTTTTACTTCTTTGTCTTCTACTTTTACAGTAACATTGCTGTTTAAGTCTCTTTCTAAAGTTCCTTTTGGTCCTTTTACAGAAATGTGACTTCCATTAACTGTTACTTCAACACCATCAGGTATTGCTATAGGTTTCTTTCCTATTCTTGACATTTGGATTCTCCTCCTTCTTT
>CAMMLF010000089.1 GCA_946497585.1 uncultured Clostridium sp. | reverse complement strand
ATTATTCAATAGATTTATAAATTTGTATTATAAATGTAAAAAAAGTGTAATATTTTTGAAAAATATTACACTCATAAGCTACTGTTAAGCAAAATAAAGAACTATAATTTTTTATTGCAAATTAAACATAGAACATTAAAAATTACTTTTCCATTTTTCCAAGAACTTTGCCAATTATATAAAAATTATCTTTAGAGGTAACAACAATGTCATCAATACCATCTTGTTCAGCTCTTAAAACCAAGTCATTTTTTCTAACAATAAATTTTCTAATTATATATTCACCTTTGTACTCAAATAAACCAAAATCTTTGTTATTTAAAGGAGTGTTAAGTTCAATAAAAACATAATCATTTTGACTAAATTTAGGAGACATAGCATTATCTTTTACTTTTAAGCAAAATGATGCCGAAGCATATTCCTGAGGAACTTTCGCAAAACCAGAAAGATTATCAAACATTGGGACTGAATCATATTTAATATGATTTACAACTTCATAACCAGTTTGCTCTTCTGTTAGTTTTTTATCATAGGTATACATTATTGGTTGATAAGGAATTTTTAAAGCATCACAAAGAGACTTTAAAGCCTTGTGACTAGGATTTCTTTCTCCTTTTTCAATATGTGTTAAGTGACCAACATTAATATTTGTTTCTTTAGCGATATTTGTTTTGGAAACATTTTTATCCTCTCTTATTTTGGAAAGCATATCTCCTATCATAAAATCAGTCCTTTCTTATATTTAAAGATAAAGTTATTTTATGCAAATCCCTCTTAAAACATCTCATAAAATTCGACATAATTATACAAAATTCTACAAAAAATGTCTAGTAAATAAACTAAAATATTGTAAAAAAAATTGCATTATGATAATATTTTTATATAGAAAATTTAATATTTATTTTATGGTATAAAGAATAAATACAAAAAAAGAAAATAAAATAATTTTATAAGAAAATTTAAAATGTATATAATTACAAAACATAGAAATTATAAAATGCACAAAAAGAAAAATAAAATAATAAGGAAAAGGAATTGTAAAATGAGAAAAGAGAAGAATACGAAACCAAAGATGAAGAAAAAAATTATAATAATATTATGCGTTATTGCATTTATAATATTTATTTCAGTTGCTTTTAGCTTAATAAATATAGGAAACAATAAAATATATCCAAATATAGAAGTGCAGGGAGTTTCTGTTTATGGAAAAGAACAAGAAGAAGCAAATATTGAATTAAATAAAATATATAATGAAAAAAAGTTGACAGGTATTATATTGATGCAAGGTGATTATGAAACAACCATATCTTTTGATCAATTGGGAGTGAGTGCTAATATTGGAAATGCAGTAACTGAGGCATATTCTATAGGAAGAAGTGGAAATATAATAACTAATAATTACAATATTTTATTAAGATATTTTATTCCACAAAATATAGAAATTAATTTTACAATAGACGAGAACAGTATAGATAAAATTATAGAAGATGTGGAGTCAAAACTACCAAATGTAGTTGTAGATAATGATTATTATATTGATGGAGATAAATTAATTATAACAAAAGGAAAAGCTGGTGTTATAATAAATAAAAACGAATTGAAGCAAACAATAATTGCAGAAATTAAAGACTTTTCAGACGAAGATTATACCATAGAAATACCAGTAATAGAAACTTCACCGGAAGAAATAAATATAGAAAAAATAGCAGATGAAATAACCTGCGAACCTCAAAATGCTTATTTAAGTGAAAATCCACTTGAAGTACATTCAGAACAAGATGGAGTGAGCTTAGCAATATCAATAGATGAAGCTAAATCAATACTTGCAGAAGATAAAGAAGAGTATGAAATTCCACTAACAATAACAGAAGCAGAAGTAAAGGTAACAGATTTAGGAGAAGATGCATTTCCAAATTTACTAGGAACTTGCACAACGAACTATGATGCAAGTAATATAAACAGAAATAATAATTTGGTATTAGCAGCAGAAAAGTTGAATGGAACAATTGTTAACCCAGGAGAAACTTTCTCATACAATCAAACGATAGGACAAAGAACTATTGCAGCAGGGTTTAAAGAAGCAAAAGCCTATGCAAATGGAAAAGTAGTATTAGATGTAGGCGGTGGCATTTGTCAACTATCATCAACATTATATAATTCTGTTTTACTATCTAATTTGGAAGTAGTAGAAAGAAGAAGCCATTATTTTAAAACATCATATTTACCAGCAGGTCGAGACGCTACAGTATCTTGGGGCTCGGTAGACTTTAAATTTAAAAATAATAGAAAATACCCTATAAAGATAGTAGCAACAGCTCAAGATGGAGTAGTAAAAGTAGATATTTATGGAATAAAACAAGATGACGATTATGATGTAACAATAGAATCAGAAGAAACAGGTGTAATACCTATGGAAACTATATATGAGGAAGACAATTCTTTGGTAGAGGGACAGCAAGTAGTGACTCAAAGAGGAGAAGATGGCTGTACAAGTGAAACATACAAAACGCTTTCTAGAAATGGTATAGTAGTTTCTAGAACATTGGTATCAAAAGACACATATAATGATTTGCCAACTATAATTAAACAAAATTCGGGAGAATAAAGAAATAAAGAGTAAACTTCAAGATTTAAGGTTTACTCTTTTAAATTTGCAAAAAATATTATATAATATGTGCAAAAGGAGGATGTTTATGAAAAAGAAAGTAATAATTTCTGTACTTATTGTAATTGTAGCAGTTGCCCTATTTTATTTAGTGTATTTTTTAGTAAACAAAAGTATTAAAAACTCAGAAACAAATTCAGCAAATATAATAGAAGAAGATAAAAAAAGTCAAGATTTACAATATTTAATAGCGATGTCGCCAATAGAAGAATATTTTCCAAAGGAAATTAATGAGGTACAAAGAGAAAGTTATATATCTGGAGAAAAAGTAACATATCCAATTAAGAATTACAAAGAATTTTTAATTGAATGTTTAAGATTGGATTGGAAAAAGACTTCAGATGATGTTGAGGACACATATTATTATATAATTGATATTTATGGAGATAAAAATTTTTACATAAAAATATATAAAAAATTCTTCCAAGATGATGGCAATGTGAAAGGCTATGCCGAAGTATATGATGATAATGGTAATAGCCAAAGATTTATAGTCCCAGTAAGTTTGTATAATAATATACATTATTACACAAACGAAAATATTGACTTGTATAATAGTGATTTAGAAGTACCTGCTGAAGACAAGTGTTACAATGCTCAAGAAAATATACTACAAGGCTTAAGCGATGAAGATAAAGAAACAGTAGAAAATAATATTAGAGTAGTACATTCTAATTTAGAAAACTTATTAAAAGATAAGGGATTAAATGATTCAACTTCACAAACATGGGATATAGAAATGTCTGATGGAGAAGTATCATACGAAGATTTACTTGGCACTAAAATAGTACAATATAATGGAAAACTAAAACAAAGTTATGACATTTTTGTAAGTACTATAAATATGTTGCAAGATAGCCAAGGAAAAGAAGCTTTGCAAAAAACTGCAGATTTATATAATGAAGCCATGAATGAACATTCTGTCTTAAAATTATATAATACATACAAAATTATACATGATTATGATTTGTTTGTAATTAATTATCCACCATTTTGGAATTTGTATGAAGGTCAGCAATATCCGGGAGTAAATACATACTTTGGGAGTGTGGAAGAATTAAATTAAATAAGACGAGAAGCATACATAATACGACAGAGCAAAATTGGTGCTAAAATAAGGAAAAAAATTACAATTGTTGATTGACAATGATTAATAAGATTGATATACTCTATTTGGTTCACAATAATAAAAGGAGTAAAAATTATGAAGGAAAAAAATTTAAAAGTTTGTTTAATTGTAGTTATCATTGTTTTAATTCTGATAATTGTTGGAATGTTAGCTTATAATGTATTAAAGCCTAATATGATAGTTTCAACAATCGAGGAGAAACAAAATGCTTTAAGCATAGGTTCTAATTATTCATATACTATGACGCATACAACATATGTGGAAGGTGATAAATATGAATATGAATTAGTTATGGGACAATATTATGTGGATAATGATAAGTTTTCAGCAACAATAAATACATATGGAAATAACGGAAATACCACAGCAATTGCATATAGAGATAATACGGACGACATTATCATATATGATAATGGTGAAAATAAACTATATAAAATTAATGGTGAAAGCAATACTGAAGTTGAGATGGAAATTAACCCAACAGATTTAAAATCTTTTTCACAAGAGATATTATCTAGAATAAAAAATAATATAGATAATATAGTGGAAGAATCAAAAGATGATAAAGACTGCTATGTAATTACAACAAAAGATTTTAATAAATATTGGATAGAAAAAGAAACCGGAATTGTTATATCATATATAGAGGATAACGATTCATTTGACATGAAATACAGTATTGGAAATGTAACTGATGATAATTTTGTTAAACCTAATACTAGTGAGTATTTATAAAGATGAGTGTTAGAATTGTTGAGAAAAAATGAACAAATAAATAGGATCTGGAGTTTGATACTATAAAAAATTCTAGAGATTATTATCAAGAGTCTAAGAGTAAGCATATGTTTACTCTTTTAAATTTGCAAAAAATATTATATAATATGTGCCAAAGGAGGAGATATAGTAATATTTACAAATCATATTGGGATAGTATCGAATAATAGAAATAAAAATGGAGTTACTTTTATTATTCATCATGCTAATCCATTTCAAAAATATTATGAAGAAGACATTTTAGAGTCAAGAGATGATATAATAGGTCATTATAGAATAAGTTAGGCAGATTTATTATTTATACTTTGGAAAATAAAAAAGAAAATAAATTTTGGTGCACCTCCGGGGGGTCGAACCCCGGACCTTCTGATTAAGAGTCGGTCGCTCTTCAAATCAGAGACTTCATTATCAAAGCAATAATATAGCTATTATACAGACTTTTAGCAGTAGAGTCAATGTTTTTAAGAAAAAAAATATAAATTTAAATAAGTTTAAATGAGGTTAAGAAATATTGAATAAGTTTGATTAAGTTTAAAAAATTGGTGCAAATTCAAATTAAATTTGGTGCAAAAAATTAACTTGCGCCATTTATATAAAATATAAATTTTAGGAGGTATAGGTAGAAATGTTATCCATCATAATTGGTTTAGTTTTAGGGGCTAGTATTAGCCTCTTTTTATATGCTCTGATTTTATCGAGTTCAAGAGCAGATGAAATAATAGAAAAACAGGAGGAAAATCGTGAATGAAGAAAACAAAGTTAATTATTATTCTATTATACCTGCTACTATAAGATATTCAAAGGAATTAAAAGCTAATGAAAAATTACTTTATGGAGAAATTACTGCACTTGCTAATAAATATGGATATTGTTATGCAAAAAACAGGTACTTTGCAGAATTATATCATGTAAGTACTGAGACTGTGAGCAGGTGGTTTTCGCATTTACAAGAACTAGGCTTTATAAAAATAGAAATTAAAAGAAATGAGAAAAAAGAAATAATTGCTAGATATATTTATATTGTAGATAAACCCTATTGTGTAAATAATCAATACCCCTATTGTCAAGGAAATCAATACTATATTGATGAAAAAATCAAAGAAAATAATATAAATAAAAATATAGATGATTTATTTTATTTAATAATAAATAATAAAAGTAAAGTTCCAAAAGATTTTTATAAGGAACTAGAAAGATTAGAGCTTAATTATACAACTGATATAATAAAAATTATGCAAGACAAAAATATACAAAAGATAAAAGAAATTATTTTTACAATTTTTTGCATTTATCAAGGAGGGTTCAAAGATATTATAACACAGTTTGAAAGAAATACACTAATAAAATTATATGATATGTGCAAAGAACATAAAACGAAGGACTTTTTGAATTATTATAAACAATCAATAATTAATCAATATACAGAAAGGCGAAAGTAATGATTGAAAACTATATAGATAATTTTGAAAACATTGTATCTTCCACCTTATTTGCAACATTTAAAGTTACACTAATAATATTAGTTTCGTTATTAATATTATCATTAGTTTTATTAGCAATAGGGTGTTTGATAAAATCACAAAAGCTAAAATCTAGATTTTTAATAGCTGTACCAAGTTTATTGATAGGAATTATATTTTTTCTATCAATTCCCCCTATCTTTGTGCACTTTAAAAATATAATTTAAAAACAAAAGATATTTCCTTAAAATTTGTCCTAACAATATATAAAATATAAGGAGATGATAATAGAATGATTTTTAAAAGAAGAAAAAAGCAGATAATTCCTAAACTAAAAGCCATAGGAACAATAGTTACATTATTTGCTATTAAAGCTAATATGGTCTTTGCAACTGAAGGTGGCGATACTTCTATTGGTACTGCAGAAGTAACAGAAGCAACAGAAAATATAAAAAGAGTAATTACTTCTATTGCAATGCCTTTGCGGAGGGGTACTTATCTTTGCCAGTGTAGTAGTAGCTGCAATAAAGATGATAGCAAATTCAAATAACCCTCAAAAACGTGCTGAAAGTATCGGTTCTCTTGCTTGGATATGTGGTGGTGGAGTTGTACTTGGAGCAAGTCTTATCATTGCCGGAATCATTATAAATATAGCAACTAATAATACCGGTAGTTTGCTAGGCGGATAGGTGGTGCGTATGAGAGTTTTTAAAATACCATTTGATATAAAGCGAGAAGAAAAGATATTTCGGAGGATATTTAAGTTTAAG
>CAMMLF010000088.1 GCA_946497585.1 uncultured Clostridium sp. | reverse complement strand
AATCAAGTTGTAAAACAAGGAGAGCCAATTCTTAAAGTTGGAAGTACTGGATATTCGACAGGACCTCATGCACATTTTGAAGTTCGTATCAATGGAAATTTTGCAAATCCTGAAGACTATTTTGAATAAAGGAGGAAACTAAAAAAATGGTATTAATTTTTACAGATAATGAGCAATTAGATAGAGATTTAAGTAAAAAAATAGATGATAGTAGAATAGTATATTATCCAGACTATGTATTGGAAGAAAAAGATGCAACTACTCTAATTGCAACAATTCAACCTAATAAATATAATTTCAAAGACTTTATGTTTAAAGTCCGAGAAAAAAATATCCAAGTTATTCTTATTTTGGAAAATGAAAAAGTAAAGGAATTAAAAGATGCACTTATGCTTGGTATTTATGACATAATTTTTGATCCTTTTGACTTGGAGGATGTTTGTAATAAAATTACAAATCCTAATCCATTTTCCAAAGTTTCAAAATATATAAAAGAGATGATAAGACTAGAAAATATCTAAGTCTTTTTATTTTGGAAAGGAGGATTTATTTTAAATTTAAAAGAAAGGAGGAAATTTTTTTGAAAGACAAGACAAAAAAAATTATAAAGATTTCACTTATTATTCTATTATGTCTAATTGTATTGTTTGCAGGTATATTTTGTGCATATAAATACATACAACATAAGCATATACAAGACAATATAAATTATGTCTATAACATATATAATAATGACAATAGACAAGATATTGTTACAGAATATACAACTGAAAACTATCAAAAAATAGCAGGAACTCCTGTCGAATCAGAATCAGATAGTACAAAAACACTCAATGCTATTGCAACATTAGAAATACCATCTATTAATTTTAAAGATATTGTAATAGAAGGAACAACTCAGGAATCATTAGCACAAGGAATTGGTCTTTTCGAACATAGCAATATTTTGCAAGGTAATGTTTGTTTAGCAGGACATAACACTTCTAGATTTTTAGCTAATTTGAAAAATGTCAAAGAAGGAGATATCATAAAATATTCTTCTTGTCTTGGAAATAAAGAATATACAATAACAACAATTAAACAAATAGAAGAAACAGATTGGTCTATGTTGGAAAAAACAGAAGATAATAGAATAACAATTATAACTTGTGTAAGAAATCAACCAACTCAAAGGCTTTGTGTTCAAGCGTTAGAGGTACTTTAAAAATTTTTTCTCTTCAACATTCCTTTTTGTACAAAAAAATGTTACCCTAAAAAAGAGGTGATGTTTTATGAAGAAAAAAATATTTATTATTATTGGATTATTAGTTTTAGTAATAAGTGTATTATTATTAATAAGCTATATTGGAAATAAGAAAAAAATTTCTAATATAGAAACACTTAATGATGCAATGGAACAAAACAATATAAAGGAAACTAATACTATTGCTGAAATTAAGCCTGAAGAAAATGACATCCCATATAATCAGGTGGAAAATGTTATTCAAGAAAACACAATAGATGAAAAAACAGAAACATTGAGAAACAATATGGAAGCTAAAGAAAACACAGAAAAAAACAACCAAAATAAAAATGATAAGATACAATCTGAAAAAGGAAAAACAGAAGAAAATAAAAGTACAGATACAAAAGAAAATACCAGTTACACAACACCTACAACAAATGGAAACAGTAATGAAAGTAAACCTACAACCCCACCAGCAAGTAATCCACCAACTACTTCTACAAATACTGATAGTAAAAAACCTACACAAACTATAGATAGAATAACACAAGAAGAATATGATGATGAGATAGAAAGTTATCTAAACGATATTATGAAGATAAAACCAAATCTCAAATATGTCTACGAAAAAAGAGGCCAGGTTTTTTACCCATATAGAACAGAGGAGATTAAAATTGCTGTTGGCAAAGTAAGTTTTGGAACGATTTATTATTATGTAGAAAAATTTGTTGAAGGTAATCAAGAAAAATTTAAGTATTACATAGACTGGGCTGGAAATTAAATATAATTATAAAAATAGGTTTTAAAGAGCCTATTTTTTTGTATTAAAATTTAAAAGGAAAGAAGGTATTGTTTATGAAAAATAAACTATTAAAAAAAGTTTTTTGTATATTCTCTTTAATCACCATGTTATGTACAACTATATTTCCAATATTTTCACAGGTACAGGCTGCAAACATTGGAGATAAAGTAGAAATAGTAGAATTAGGAGAATGTGCAAGGCATGTAAAATATAATTTTGGAAATGGTGTTTATTCTTATATTATTACTCATTATGTAGGATATTATGACAATGGTGTTTTCCGTCCTGCATATTGTCTTAATAAAGATAAACCAGGTGTAGATGATACACTATCTTATGATGTAACTATAGAAGAAGCAATGAGCAACCCAGCAGTTTATAGAGTTTTATTAAAAGGATATCCTTATGGTGGCAATTTAGGATTTGATGATCCAAAAGATGCATTCTTCGCAACAAAACAAGCAGTATATCGTGTGTTAGACGGCGGAGATGTAAATAATTATCAAGGAGCAGATGAAATTGGTAATCGAATTGTTGCTAAAATTAAGGAATTAGTTGATTATGGTAGAAATGGTACAGAAACAAGAATTGATCCTGTATTAAATATTAGTACTGTTAAAAACGCAAGTGTTGATGATAAAGATAGCACATATATTTCACAAATATTTAAAGTAGATTCTCCAATAAATTCAAAAGATATTCGTATATATATGAATGGAGAACAAGCACCTGCAGGAAGTAAATTAACAGATATGAACAATAATGAAAAAAGTGAATTCTCAAAAGGTGAACAATTTAAAGTTATTGTACCTAGAAAAAATATAACAAAAGATGTTTCAATAGATATTACAGCAACAGGAAATGTAGAAACTTTCCCTGTTTTTTATTGTAAATCTCCAAATCCTGAATGGCAAGACTATGCAACTGTATCAGATCCATTTGTATTTACAACTACAAATGCAAAAATGATATATACAGAGCCAACAGGAGAAATAGAAGTAGATAAAGTTTCTAAAAAAGACAATGAATATAGTGGACTACCAGCAGGAAGTGGACTTGAAAATACACTTATTGAAATTGAAAGAATTGATGGAGTTGAAACTTATAAAAAACAATTCTATACAAATGAGTTAGGAAAAGTTATAGCAGAATTAAAACTTGGAAAATATAGATTAACTGAAATCAAAGCTTCTGACTACTATCAAATAGGTAAAGAAGGAGCAGAATATGAATTTGAACTTACTTATGATGGACAAAAAGTAATAATTAAAATAGAAAATGATAATGTAACATTAGAAACCGAAGTTGAAAAAGATGGAGACACTCAAGGACAAGGAAATGAAGTTATAAATTATCAAATTTCAAATGTTCATAATGCATCTTCTGTAAGACTTGAAGACTTTAGAATTGAAGATAGTTTACCTAGTGAAGTTCGTTTACAAAGTATTACAACAGGAACATATAACGAAGATTTAAAATACAAAGTAACATATACAACAAATAAAGAAAATACAAAAACAATAGCAACTAATTTAAGTACAACAAAAGATAATACAATAGATTTTACAAAAGAGAAACTTGATGAAGATGAATATATAACTAAATTTGCACTTGTTTTTGACAGTGTTAAATCTAACTTTAAAAGCACAAAAGACATAACAGTTGCAGCTAAAGTAATTGAAGGACTAGAAGTAAATTCTACTTTCAAAAATTGTGTAGTAGTTGGTGGTACATATATCGGAGTTACTGTTGAAGATAAAGACTGTACACCTACAACAGTTTATGAAAACAAAGTAGAAATAAATAAAACAGCTGCTGAAGATAATCAATATACAGGAGATAAAGCTGGAGATAAACTTTCAAACATAACATTTGACATATTTAATGCTGAAACAGATGAAAAGTTTGGAACAATAAATATTCAAAATGGTTATGGAGAATTAAAATATTTACCTATTGGAAAATGGTATGCAGTTGAAACCTCAAAAAATGATTATTATATATTCCCAGAAAATAATAGATTTGATTTTGAAATTACACAAAAAGGACAAACTGTTGTATTAGATATTGAAAATGATGTTGTAAATTTAATTGTAGATGTTGAAAAGACTGGAACTGTAGAAACTGAGCCAGGAAAAGATATTACATATAATTTTGATATTCAAAATAAATCAAATGATACTGTAACTAATTTTATTTGGGGAGATATTCTTCCATCAGAAGTTAGAGCAAAAAGTATTACAACAGGTACATTTAACAAAGACAATACATATAAAGTACAATATATAACAAATAACAATTCAAATTGGAAAACAATTAAAACATGCAATACAAATGAAAGTTCTGAAATACTATTAGATAGCAATACATTAGAATTAGCTGAAAACGAATATGTAACAGAAGTTAGATTTGTATTTGAAAATCCAGTTGAAAAAGGATTCAAAAATGAAGGTACAAAAATAATAGTTACAGCAAATGACGATTTACAAAATAATCAAATAATTGAAAATCATACATATATTACTGCTGATTATTTAGATGTAAAATTAGATGATGAAGATGAGTTCCATACAATAATTAGAATACCTGAACCAGAAAAGCCAAAGACATTGCCTAGAACGGGTAAATAAATTTAGTTAGTAACTTCTTATAAATTGCCCTTCAAAATAAATTTATAGGAGGATTAAAATTATGGAAATTACAAATGTTAAAATTTATAAAGCAAAACAAAGAGGTCCAGTATTGGCCTATGCTAATGTTATTTTAGACAAACAATTTATGATTAGAGGAATTACACTTATAGAAAAAGATGGTAGAAAATTTATTTCTATGCCTTCAAGAAGAGTTTTAAATGGTGATAGAAATTTTAGAGATACTGCCCACCCACTAAATCGTAAAATTAGAAAAGATTTAACGGATGCTATATTTGAAGCATATGAAGAATTTTTAGAATCTGAAGAATAATGTGTTTGCTTCCTTATTTTTTTGCCCTTCAATACTACTAATGAAAGGACTTTTTTATGATTATAAATGAAAGAATAAATAAACAATTAAAGATTTTAAATAAACAGATAGAAAATACTTTAAATAGTAATAGTTTAACAGACCTACAAATTGAAAGTTTTTTATTGAATTTTGAAAAGGCAAGATATAATCTCTTGTCGGAGGTAAAAGAATATAATAAAAATGTTGAATTTGAATATGAAAAAATTAAAAGTGTTGATGATAATTACAAAACGGATTTAAAAGATGATGTGTTGAAAATATATGTACCTGAAACATTGCCAAGTTTCAAGAATTTAAAGACACACACTTATAAGAGAATATTGCTTAATGTTGCAGAAATAACCAAGCAATATAAAGGACTATTTTCTAATGAAGTTTTTATATATATCAAAGTATGTGATAACATACAAGGTTGGGACATTGATAATAAATATGTAAAACCAATTGCAGATGCTTTAATAATAAGTGGAGTTATACAAGATGATAATATGTCGAAAATGTTTTATTGTGCCAAAGGAGAATTTTCTGAAATTCCACACACAATTATTTATGTATTGGATGGTAAAAAAATGGAGCAATTTTTGAAAAAAGTAGAGTTCTAAAAGTAGGGTTTTGGGTAAAAAAATTTTTTGATTTTTTGCGACATCAAAAAAATTAAAAAATCTTTTAAAATCAATACTTTCATAAATTGTAATCCCTATTTGGTTTGGTGGTGGTAAGGATGTGAGAGCGAAGCTGTCGCATCACTTCCCTTCAAGTTCAACTCATAGAATTATTAAATGTTTTATTAGGAGGTGATTTTTTTTGAGCAATTTTCCAAATGGACCAGAAGAAATTTCTTTATTAGAATTTATATCAAAGTATCAATATTTGGATGTAAAAGATTCAAAATATTTTTTTAATACACAGAAATATTATAAAAAAAGAATTAGTAATTTGGTGGCTAAAAGATATTTGAAAAGAACAAAATCACATCATCTTGTATTGGATGAATTAGGGATTGAATTTGCTGGACTATTTAAATTTGAATATAACAAATTAAATCGAAATGTAAAATACTTGCCTAGACTACTATATATTAGTAAAATGGCAGCTTTTTATTACAACTGTGCTAATGTAAAATTTATACCTTCATTTTCCATGAAAAATAAAGAAGAATTTACAATTACATCAAGAAAGTTTATTGGTGTATTAGAGATAAATGGAATGGAATACCTTACATATCACCTTACAGAAGAACACAATGACAAATATTTAAGATTGCTTATATACGATTTACAAAAAGAAAAAACATATAAAAATATAATAATTTTAACTAATGATGAGAATAGAATAAAAATAAATCAATTTACATTTGGAATGAATCAGTTATTAATTGTTAAAGATACTGAAGAAAATAGAGAAAAATTAAAATACTTGCATAATATTGATTGGTATAATATTATAAAAGCAAAATATAAAAGGAATGATATATATTTATCAGAATATAGTTTTTGTGAATACACTGACTATAAAAACAGATATATTTCTACCTTTTATTTTTTTGATACTGAAAAAATAAATAGAATCAAATCTTTCTTAAAAGAAAACAAGAATAAAAATGCTGATATTTTTTGTAATTATGAAATAAAAGAAATGTTAGTTAAAGAACTTCCAAATTGCAATTATTTTGTTGTTGATTTGGAAAATTATATAGATAAAGAGAAATTTGTATATGAATAAAAAAGTATATTTTTATATATTTTTATTTTTGTTTTTTATACTAAATATCGTTATTATTACAAATGTAAAAAAATA